>UQYD01000011.1 GCA_900545305.1 uncultured Eubacterium sp. | reverse complement strand
ATGAACTGTGGTGTACCATTCCGTCACACTGGTGACAGATTGGTAGGTGGTTGCCCACTTAACAACCTTATTCCGGAATGGAATGACCTTGTTTATCACGGCAAAATTGAAGAAGCATACCACAGACTTTGTAAGACAAGTAACTTCCCTGAATTTACAGGTAGAGTCTGTCCTGCCCTTTGCGAAGGTTCTTGTACATTAGGTATGAATGAACCGGCTGTAACTGTAAAGAATATTGAAGTTCATATTATTGATACAATGTTTAAGGAAGGTAAGGTTAAGCCTAGAATTCCTAAAAAGTCTACAGAAAAGAGAGTTGCAGTTGTAGGTTCTGGTCCTTCAGGTCTTGCTTGTGCAGACATTTTAAATCAGCTTGGTCATAAGGTTACTGTATTTGAAAGAAACGACAGAATTGGTGGTCTTTTAATGTACGGTATTCCTAATATGAAGTTGGATAAGAAAATCGTTCAGAGACGTGTGGATATTCTTGAAAAAGAAGGTATTACATTTGTTACTAATACTGAAATTGGCAAGAACTATCCTGCTGCTAAGATTATGAGCGAATTTGATGCTGTTGTTCTTTGCTGTGGTGCTACAAAGGCTAGAGATTTAGTAGCAGAAGGCAGAGAAGAAACAAAGGGTATCCACTTTGCTGTTGATTTCCTTAAGGCTAACACAAAGAGCCTTTTAGACTCTGGTTTAAAGGATAGAAATTACATCAGTGCAGAAGGTAAAGACGTTATCATCATTGGTGGTGGCGATACTGGTACTGACTGTTGTGCAACTTCTATCAGACACGGTTGCAAGAGTGTAACTCAGATTGAAATTATGCCGGAAGCTCCAGAAGGCAGAACAGCCGGCAACCCATGGCCACAGTGGCCAAGAGTAAAGAAGACAGATTACGGTCAGGAAGAATCTATCTTCAAGTTTGGCAAAGACCCTAGAGAATACCTTACAACAGTTAAGAAGGTTGTTCCAGATGAAAAGGGCAACATTAAGGAAGTTCATACTGTAAAGGTAGAATGGAAAAACGAAAATGGCAGAATGATACCTCACGAAGTTAAGGGTAGTGAAAAGGTATGGCCTTGCCAGTTACTTCTTATTGCAATGGGCTTTACTGGTCCGGAAGATACTCTTATTAAGCAGTTCTCTCTTGATACTGATAACAGAGGTAATGTTAAGGCTAATGAAGAAGACCACAAGACAAGTACAAAGGGGATCTTTGTTGCTGGCGATATGCGTAGAGGTCAGTCACTTGTTGTATGGGCTATTCACGAAGGTAGAGAAGCAGCTAAGGCTTGCGATGCTTACCTTAATAGATAAAAATGTGCTACATGACATATAGATAATGAAAAAATATGTGTTATAACACAGAAAATACTTGAAAAATATAAATTATATGCTATAATTGTATAAATCAAGCCCCCGAATGGAGACATACGGGGGTTTATTATTTTGATGCTTACGCCGATGATGGTTTTTTGCTATTGTTGGCGTCATTTTTTTACAGAAATTTTGACAATAAAAGTCAAAATATTGTAAAGTGTGTTTTAACAATGGAAAAGTTTAACAATTTTATGTAATTTTTCAGTAAAAATATAAAATTAAGCTATAAATATTGTAAATTTTACAGATATATTTAATAGAAATGTGCAGTATAAAATTGCTGTTTTCATTGTTTAAATATTTGTGTTATTACGTGTTTCTACTTATTAAATTGTGTATTTTTGCCATATAAAACATAATCTAGTTAGAATTCTATGCAAAAATATGGAAAAATGTAACAGCAAATTAACTGTAACTTTATGGAATTTTAAAGGCTGTAAATTGTTGACTTTTAAAAAATAAAGCATTAAAATATCTTATTGATATTAGACTGTATAGGGAGGTGAGCCTATGGAGGAACTGTCCAAGGATATGATAGGGGCTTTGAATAATAAAGCTTATGTCATTGGTGGACTGAATATTCCAGAATCAGTAATTATCACTTGGTGTATTATGGCTTTTCTGGTCATAGTATCAATCCTTTTCACGAGAAATTTAAAGATTGTTCCATCTAAGCCACAAATGGTTGTAGAAGCAATCGTTGGGTTTATAAACAATTTCTTTACAGAACTTCTCGGAGAAAGAGGCAAGAAGTACATACCTTATTTAGGTACAGTTCTTATTTATCTTGGTGTAGCTAATACAATAGGTTTGTTTGGCATTACACCACCTACAAAGGATATAAATATGACAACTGCTCTTGCCTTAATGAGTATCCTACTTATTGAAGGTAGCGGTATTTACGAAAAGGGCATTAAAAAATGGCTACATCATTTTGTGGAACCAATTCCTATTGTAGCTCCTATTAATGTTCTTGAGGTCTTTATTCGTCCATTATCACTTTGTATGCGACTTTTTGGTAACATACTTGGTGGCTTTATAGTAATGGAACTTTTAAAGCATGTGTGTGCCATTCTCGTACCATTGCCATTTAGTTTCTATTTTGATATTTTTGATGGTGGTATTCAGGCATACGTATTTGTATTTTTAACTTCATTGTTCTTAAAAGAGAGCTTGGAGGACTAAAAAAATTAATTTAAAAATTATTTAATTAAGGAGATGTTTTATTTATGTTAGTTGCAGTTGGTGCAGGTATTGCAGTATTAACAGGTTTAGGCGCAGGTATTGGTATTGGTTTAGCTACTTCTAAGGCAGTAGATGCTATTGCTAGACAGCCGGAAGCTGAAGGTAAGATTACAAAGAACCTTCTTTTAGGTTGTGCCCTTGCAGAAGCAACAGCTATTTACGGTTTCGTTATTGCCGTAATGTGTATTTTATTCTTAAAGTAAGATATAAGGAGTGAGACTATATGTTAACATTTAATATAAGTATTCTTTATAATGTGATTAACATTCTAGTCTTGTTCGTTTTGCTTAAAATATTCCTTTTTAAACCTGTTACTGAAATTATGGAAAAAAGAAAAGCTATGATTCAGCAGGATTTAGATGATGCTAAAAAGGCTAAAGATGATGCAGAGCAGATGAAGGGTGAATATGAAAACACTCTTAATACTGCTAAAAATCAGGCAGCTGATATTGTGAAAGATGCTAAGACAAGAGCCGAAGTTGAATACAACAGCATTATTGAACAGGGCAACAAAGATGCAGCAGCTATTATGGCTAATGCAGACAAGACTATTGCTCAGGAAAAGGAAAGGGCTATTAAACAGTCTAAAGCAGAAATGGCTGATTTGGCTATTAGTATGGCAAGTAAACTTGTTGAAAAAAATGTGGACGCTACAACAAATAAAAAGCTCATTGATGACTTTTTATCTGAGGCAGGTGACACTCAATGACAAATTTGGCCCAAGACTACGGCAAATTGCTTTTTCAGTTGAATTATCCTACTGAAACTGTTGAGAATTTCTATAATATCCTTAATGGAAGTGATGAACTTCTTACAGCGTTGGATAATCCTACTGTAACTAAAGCAGTAAAACACAATATAATAGATAAAATTTTTGACAAAGAAATTTCCTCCTTTGTCAAATGTCTTTGCGACAACGGTAGAATTACAAGTTATGCAGAGATTTATCAAGTATATAAGGTACTTGTTGAGGAAAGTAATGGTATTATGAGAGCTACCCTTTACGTTACTGAAAATCCAGATGATGACGAATTAAAGGGTATGGAAAATATGCTCAAGTCAAAATACAACAAGGAAAAGGTTAATATTTCTGTTGTAAATGACCCAGAACTCATTGGTGGATTTATTCTCAAGGTTGGGGATATTGAGTATAATAAGAGCTTTAAATATACTTTTAATAAATTAAAACAAAAATATGATTGGAGGTGAGCAGGGTGAGTAATATTAATCCAGAGGAGATTATATCTGTATTAAAAAGCGAAATAGAAGACTATGATGTGAAAACTGAAATACAGGAAACAGGTACAGTTGTTTCTGTAGGTGATGGTATTGCCAATGTTTACGGCATTAATCACGCAATGTACGGCGAAATCGTTGAATTTGAAAACGGTGTTAGAGGTCTTGTTCAGAATATTGAAATGAAGACTATTGGTGTCGTTCTTCTTGGTTCTGACAGAGAACTTACAGAAGGTTCAAAGGTTGTTCGTACAGGTAAGAAAGCTGGTATTGGCGTAAGTGATGCTATGCTTGGTAGAGTAGTAAATGCTCTTGGTGCTCCTATTGATGGCAAGGGTAGTATTCCTGCTGACGAGTACAGACCTATTGAAAACCCAGCTCCTAGTGTTATAGACAGAAAGTCTGTAAGCGTTCCATTGGAAACAGGTATTCTTGCTATTGATGCTATGTTCCCTATTGGTCGTGGACAGAGAGAATTAATTATCGGTGATAGACAGACTGGTAAGACTTCTATTGCTACTGATACAATTATTAATCAGAAAGGTAAAGATGTAATCTGTGTATATGTTGCTATTGGTCAGAAAGCATCTACAATTTCTCAGATTGTATCTAACTTCAAAAAGCATGGTGCTATGGATTACACTATCGTTGTTTCATCAACAGCTAGTGATTTAGCTCCTTTACAGTATATAGCTCCTTATGCTGGTACAGCTATTGCTGAATACTTTATGCACAAGGGTAAGGATGTTTTGATTGTTTATGATGATTTATCAAAGCACGCTGTAGCTTACAGAGCAATGAGCTTGCTCTTAAAGCGTCCACCAGGACGTGAAGCTTACCCTGGTGATGTATTCTACTTACATTCAAGACTTTTGGAACGTTCTGCTAGACTTAGCGACAATCTTGGTGGTGGTTCTATTACTGCTTTACCAATTATTGAAACTCAGGCCGGTGACGTTTCAGCATATATTCCAACCAATGTAATTTCTATTACAGATGGTCAGATTTTCCTTGAAAGTGAATTATTCTTCGCTGGTGTAAGACCTGCCGTAAACGTTGGTCTTTCTGTATCAAGAGTTGGTGGTGCTGCCCAGACTAAGATTATGAAGAAGATGTCAGGTTCTCTTAGAATTGACTTAGCTCAGTTTAGAGAAATGGAAGCCTTCACTCAGTTTAGTTCTGATTTGGATAAGGCTACTATGGAACTTCTTGAACACGGTAAGCGACTTGTAGAAATATTAAAACAGCCACTTAACAAGCCAATGCAGTTACATAGAGAAATTATTACTCTTTGTGCTTGTAACAATAAGTCATTTATGGATGTTGACTTAAAGAATATTAAGGCTTATCAGGCTGAAATGATTGAATTTATTGAAAATACAGACCCAGAGCTTATCAAGGAAATTGATGAAAAGCAAGTTTATACTGATGAAATAAAGGAAAAGATTTTGTCTGATATTAAGGCTTTCAAAAGTAGGTGATAATGTATGGCGAATATGAGAGAAATTCGTAATAGAATGAAAAGTATTCAGGATACTATGAAAATCACCAAAGCCATGTATGTTGTTTCTTCTTCTAAATTAAAGAAGGCACAGAAACAGTATGACCGTACAAAGCCATATTACAAGGCTTTGTCAAATACAATGGCAGATATTATGGAGCATATTGAGCCAGAAGTTACTCACAAGTACATAAATGATAAGCCACCTGTTGACGAAAGCAAAGTAAATAGACTTTTCATTGTTGTTACAGCTGATAAAGGTCTTGCAGGTGCTTATAACCACAATGTTATAAAGCTTACAGAACAATGGCTTGCAAAGGGAAATAATAATACACTTTTCGTTGTTGGTCAGATGGGTAAACACTATTTTGAAAAAAAGGGTGTTTTGGTAGATGTTGAATTTACACAGACTGTTCAGAACCCTAACCCTCATAGAGCTAGAGATATTGCAGAACAAGTTGTTGAACTTTATGACAAGGGTTATATAGACGAAGTTTATATGATTTTCAGTAAGACTAAAAATGGTAGCTGTGAGGCTGATGTTTCAAAAATTTTGCCACTTGAAAGAAAGAAATTTGAAAAGGTAGAGAGCAAGGAAGAATATAACCAGTTTGCTATATTCTCTCCATCTCCAAAGGCAGTATTAAAGAACCTTGTACCTAACTATGTAAAGGGTCTTATATATTCTGCTCTCGTTTCTTCATTTACAAGTGAGCATAATGCTCGTATGGTAGCTATGAAGTCTGCAACAGATAGTGCAACAGATATGCTCAAGAGCCTTGAGTTGTTGTACAATAGAGCAAGACAGGCAGCTATTACACAGGAAATAAACGAAATTGTCGGTGGTGCTTCTGCATTACAGGCAGATTAATTTTATAGAAAGGAGCTATTCTCCTTTTGGAGAACGTGGAATAATATGGAAATTAATACAGGTAAAATTGTTCAGGTATTAGGCCCGGTTGTTGACGTTGAGTTTGACGAAGGTAAACTTCCACTTATTAAAGACGCTCTGACTGTTGAAGTTGACGGTAAAAAGGTTGTTATGGAGGTTGCCCAGCTTATGGGTAACCGTATCGTTAGATGTATTACACTTGCTGCCAGCGAAGGTTTAGCAAAGGATATGGTAGTTACTGCTACAGGCGACGGTATTAAAGTACCTGTTGGCGAAGGCGTACTTGGACGTATGTTCAATGTTCTTGGCGAAGCTATTGACGGTGGCGAAGAAGTAAAGTGTGATGATAAGTGGGTTATTCACAGAGACCCACCTAGTTTTGAAGACCAGAGTCCAGTTGTAGAAATTCTCGAAACTGGTATTAAGGTTATTGACCTTCTTGCCCCTTACGCAAAGGGTGGTAAAATCGGTTTGTTCGGTGGTGCCGGTGTAGGTAAAACCGTATTAATACAGGAACTTATTCACAATATAGCAACTGAGCATGGTGGTTACTCAATCTTCACTGGTGTAGGTGAACGTTCAAGAGAAGGTAACGACCTTTGGTCAGAAATGAATGAATCAGGCGTTATTTCAAAGACTGCCTTGGTATTTGGTCAGATGAATGAGCCACCTGGTTCAAGAATGAGAGTTGCTCAGACAGGTCTTACAATGGCTGAGTACTTTAGAGATAAACAGCATCAAGACGTGCTTTTATTCATTGATAATATTTTCAGATATGTACAGGCTGGTTCAGAAGTTTCAGCACTTCTTGGCCGTATGCCTTCAGCCGTAGGTTATCAGCCTACACTTGCTAACGAAGTAGGTGCTTTACAGGAAAGAATTACATCTACAAAGGATGGTTCTATTACATCAGTTCAGGCCGTTTATGTTCCTGCTGATGACCTTACAGACCCTGCTCCTGCTACTACTTTCGCTCACCTTGATGCAACAACAGTTCTTTCAAGAAAGATTGTTGAACAGGGTATTTACCCAGCAGTTGACCCATTGGAATCAACTTCTCGTATTCTTGAGCCTGACGTAGTAGGTGAAGAACATTATACAGTAGCAAGACAGACACAGGAAATTTTACAGAGATACAAGGAATTACAGGATATTATTGGTATCCTCGGTATGGAAGAACTTGACGATGAAGATAAACTTACAGTTTATAGAGCAAGAAAAATTCAGAAGTTCCTTTCTCAGCCATTCTCTGTTGGTGAAGTCTTTACAGGTATCAAAGGTAAGTACGTTCCATTAAAGGAAACTATTAGAGGCTTTAAGGCTATTATTAATGGCGATATGGACGAATATCCAGAAGCTGCTTTCCTCTTTGCTGGAACTATTGAAGATGTCATTGAAAAGGCTAAAACAATGGAGGCATAATGCCGAAAGAGGTGTGACTTATGGCAAAAGAATTTAATCTTAAAATAACAACCTGTGATAGAAGTTTTTATGATGGTCCTTGCGAAAGTATTGTGTTGCCAGCAATAGATGGTGAACACGGTGTTCTTGCAGACCACGAACCAATGGTTACAGCCATTGTCAGTGGTGAATGTAGATTTACTGCAAATGGTAAACAAAATATTATCGCCGTAGGTCAGGGCTTTGCTGAAATTAAGCCTGAACAGGTGGAAGTTATTGTCGATACTGCAGAATATCCAGAAGAAATTGATGCAAGACGTGCTGAAGAAGCTAAGATAAGAGCTGAAGAAGCTATGCGTCAGAAACAGAGTATTTTGGAATATAATCATTCACAGGCAGCCTTGTCAAGAGCTATGACAAGATTAAAGGTAAAAGGTAGATAATACTATTACTATATCTAAGTCCATTCAGACTACTTTTGTAGTTTGGGTGGGCTTTTTTAATGGTATAAATATATTTATGAAGAAATTATGAATTGTTAGCACTCACTATTGACGAGTGCTAACAAGAGTGCTATAATACAATCAGAACAAAGGAAAAGGAAAGAATGAAGACACCTATTGATGTGAAAGTTGTTCCCATTGGTTTGTGTCTATTTTGATTTCCAAAACGCTCCGGGTTCGATATAAAAATTCGACTTATGATTAAAGAAAGAAGGATGACTTATGTTGATGCCTAGTATTTTTGGAGAAAGTTTTTTAAATGATTTTATTGAACCTTTTGAAACTTCAAATAATTCAAGTACATTTATGAATACTGATGTAGAAGAAAATGAAAAAGGTTATATGATTACAATGGATATTCCAGGCGTACATAAAGAAGATGTTCACGCAGAGTTGAAAGATGGTTATTTGACAGTAGAAGCTACTTCTCATAGTAATAATGATGAAAAAGATGAAAAGGGCAACTACATTCGCAGAGAAAGATATTATGGTACAGCCAACAGAAGCTTTTATGTAGGTAATGATGTTACTCAGGAGGATATAAAGGCTAAGTTTGAAAATGGTACTTTGAAGATGTTTGTACCAAAGATTGAACCAAAGCCACAGGTAGAGGAAAAGAAGTATATTCCTATTGAGGGCTAATTTATAGTTGATTTAAAGTTATTGTTTTGAAGAATAAGAAAGAGAGTGAGTTTATGTTAATGTCTAACATTTTTACTAACGGTTTATTTGATGATTTCTTTGATGATGCTTGGTTTAACAGAGATATGAGAAAGGCTGAAAAGAAGCTTTACGGTCACAGAGGTAAAAACATTATGAATACCGATATTAAGGAACACGATGAGGGTTACGAATTGTATATGGATTTACCCGGATTTACAAAAGACGAAGTAAAGGTTTCTTTGGAAAATGGTTATCTTACTGTAGAGGCTGCTAAGGGTCTTGATGAGGATAAGGAAGATAAAAAGAACTCTAAATACATTTGCCGAGAAAGATATGCCGGCGATTGCAGAAGAAGTTTCTATGTAGGCGATGCCGTAACTCAGGAAGATATTAAGGCTTCATTTAAGCACGGTATCTTAAAGCTTGAAGTACCTAAGAAAGAAAAGAAACCAGAGATTGAAAAGAAGAATTATGTAGCTATTGAAGGCTAAAAATAGTTGTGTGTTCTTTGTCATTAATAATTTCCCCTAGATAAATAAAAAAGAGGCTTTCCACTTAAAAAGTGGAAAGCCTCTTTTTGTATCTTATGGCAAATTGAATTTGTTGTGATATGTATTTATTTATATTCTGTTACATCAATAGATTGTATAACTACCTTTTCCACTGGCTTGTTAAAATCATCAGTTTTAGTTGAGGCAATTTTGTCTACAATATCCATACCGTCTATTACCTGACCAAATACTGTATAGCCCATATCAAGACTAGGGTAACCACCGTATTTCTTGTAAAGCTCTATTATATCATCAGGAAACGCCTGACCTACAGTAATTTGTTTTCCATCTTTGCTGTAATATATTTCATTTTTTGCATTGGCAATACTGTCAAACATATTTCCCACATTTTTATTTTGTACAATGTAGAACTGACTTCCATTAGTATCCGGACCGGCATTTGCCATACATAAAGCACCTCTAAAGTTTCTTAAATCTAAAGTAACTTCATTTTCAAAAGGCTTATTCCATATACTTTCTCCACCTGCACCTGTTGCTGTAGGGTCGCCACCTTGAATCATAAAATTGTTTATAACTCTGTGAAATTCTATGTTGTTATAATAGCCTTCTTTTGCGTGAGTAAGGAAGTTTTCTACAGCTTTTGGAGCATATTGAGGGAAAAATCTGAATGTAATATCCCCCATAGAAGTGTGCATAGTGGCTATAGTTTCTCCCTGTTTCATTTCTGAAAATTGAGGAAGTGTTGAATTTTGTGTATCTTTATTTGAAATATAAATAGTGTTGTCACTATAGTTTACAACATAGCCAAAAGACTCGGCAATACAGCGAATAGGAACATATGTAGTTCCATTTTCAATAAAACTTGTTACCTGTGAATTGTTGGCATCAATAGGTCTTGTATTGTCATTTACAACTATGTAATTTGTTCCAATAGGAACTTGAACAGTAATATTGTTTGATGTAAGTGTGGCTGTCTTTGTTTCAACATTCCACTGTAAATTTACGTTGTCTAAAAGATTAGAAGCAATTTCACGTAAAGATAAAAAACTTGTACTCTGTCTTATGATAACAGGTTTTTCAAATGTAGCAGGCTTTGAGTTTACAACTACTGGTGTGGCAAATGTATTTACACACAATAGAGCAGAAATCACTATTGTAGAAAATATTTTTTTCATTATTCTTCCTCCTTAAACATAATATGGATAAATAGTACCATATTTTTGGCAAAATTGCTATATAAATCAAATTTGAAATAAAAATTTAATGTAAAATCTATTGCAAAAAATAGGTGTTTATGAGACAATGTTTCTAAGAAAAATGTATTTTAATAGGAGGATAAATAAATGAAAAAGTTTTTAAATCTTTCTGTGTCAGCTTGTTTATGCCTTGCTATGGCTTTAGGAGCAATTAGCTGTTATGGTAAGACTAAATCTATTGGCACGTCTACTAAAACATCTTCTGTAGGTGCAGGTGCAGAAACTGAAACTACAACAGAAGAACAGAAAAGCTCAACTGGTCTTAAAACAGAAAGCAATACAAATAAGGAAGTAACTACAAAGGAAACTACAACAGAAGAAACTACTGAAGAAGATACTGAAACTACTACTATTGGTAGTGCAGACAGTAGTACAAAAATCAATGTAATTTCTTCTAATTCAACTGGCAATTCTATGTACTTCTCTGATGTAAACCAGAATAGCTATGGTTGGTCAGCACAGTTTGTAGATGATATTGCATCAAGAAAAATTGCGTCTGGTGTTGGTAACAACAAGTTTAACCCTGGTGGAACAATTACAAGAGGTGACTTTGCTATTTTCCTTAGCAAGACTTTTGACTTAAAGGAAGCATCTAAAATTGCATTCGGCTATGTAGATGTAGATGAAAACTCTTATTATCATCAGTACATCATTAACTGTACAGGTAATGGTATTTTTGATAATTCAAATACTTTCTTCCCGGATAGCCCAATTACAAGAGGCGATGCAATGCTTTACATTTACAGAGGTCTTTTAAACCAGAACTATATTCTTGGTAATGGTACAACTGACTGCTCAATGTATAGCGACAGTGATACTCTTAATAGTGTTGAATTACAGCTTGCAGCCGGTACACTTACAAAAATGGGTATCGTAAGTGGTAGTAACGGAAAACTTAACATTAACGATACTATGACAAGAGCAGAAATGGCTACTATTTTCAGCAAAACTTGTTCATACATAGATACAGCTAAGGAAATGCTTGCTGATAAGGAACAGGCTAAGAAGGATAAAGAAGAAGCTGATAAGAACGCAGAACAGGAAATTCAGGGTAATGATTACAAGAAGACTACTGTAACTGAATCAAAGGCTTATGACGGAGAAGATGCGTCATTTACAAATTGTACAATAGACTTTGCTTCTCAGAAAGACAGCGTATTGAAGATGGCTAATGGCACACTTGGTGTATTTGGTTCAACTGTTAAGTCTTATGGCTATGATGCTATTGTTGTTTCAGACAATGGTAGAGCTAATGTAGAAAATTCTACAGTTTCAGCTAGTGAAGCAAATACTTTAAATATTGACAGTACATCAAAGGTAACACTTAAAGACAGTACAATAAAGTCAGACGGCAAGATTACTACAATGTTTGGTGCAGTTGTTAAGGGTGGTACTCTTGAATTAGATAAGTCTACAATAGCAACTAGCAAGTTCTCATCTGTTTCACTTTTAGGTGGTTCTACATTTGAAATGTCTAACGGTTCTAAGTTAGAAGTAACAGATAAGGGTGTTACTCCTATTGTTATAGCCGGTAACGAAGTTAGTAAGGGTGAAGTAGACGATACAAATACAAATTCAACAAACATTAATATTGATGAGTCTACTATTTCAACAAATAAAGCTCCTCTTTTACAGCTTACAGATTGCGTAGCTGATGTTGTTATTTCAAATTCTGACATTACTTGTGACTCTGTTTTTGACAATGTTAGCAACGGTGTTAAGCAGTCAAAGGGTTCAACACTTAATATTACTTTGAAAAATCAGGAACTTACTGGAGATATTACTCCGGACTACAATACAAAGGTAAATCTTAACATTGGTAGTGGTTCTTCATACAAGGGTGCTATTGACGTAGATAGCCGTCAGGTTGTAAATGTAAAACTTGCTACAGATGCAAAACTTACACTTACTAACACAAGTTATGTAGATGCTCTCGAACTTGAAGATACAGCATTTAATAACCTTGACCTTGCCGGTAATATTCTTTACTACAATATGAATAACCCATTAAATGATTTCCTTCAGGGCGAAACTCATACATTAGGTAGTGGCGAACTTGTACCTTACGGTGGTCCACAATAAAATGATGTAGCTTAGATGTATTCAGAACTTTCAACTTCGTTGAAAGCCACACTTCGTGTGACCGATTTATCTTTCGGTTCACTATTCAGAACATTTTGCTTTGCAAAATGTGGCTTGACAAGCAAGCCATCGGGTTAATCTTCCCGATTCACCGTCAGAGCAAATTAACTCTGTTAATTTGTGGCTTGATAAATCAAGCCATCGGATTAATCTTTCCGACTCACTAAAGGCTGACTAGCATTGCTAGTCAGCCTTTTTCTATCTAAACCATAAATAAGTCAATCGCTGAAACATAGTGCCTAAATTAGCCTTATTTACGGCTTCTTTGGATATTAAATTTACTCTACCCATTTCCTTATTTCCTATGTAATATACCAATTCTCCCAATTTAGTTCCTTTTGCCACAGGGGCTTGAACAGATGGTATAATTTCTGTTTTAGTTGTCAATTCAGCCTTTGAACCCTTATTAGCAAGGGTTGTAAATTCTCTTTGTACTACGGCTTTTACAGTGTCTTTTTCTCCTTTATAAATAGGCACATCAGTTATTTCCTCGCCAACTTTTTTACCATGTATTAGTTTATAATTAGCAAAACCAAAGTCTAAAAGTTGTATAGCCTCTCTAAATCTCAATTTAGGGTCTGGTGCTGCCATAATAACGGCTATAAGCTCCATACCGTCCTTTTTAGCTGTTGCAGACAGACAGTAAAGGGCTTTTCCTGTTGAGCCAGTTTTAAGCCCTGTAGCATTGTTATACCACTTTAAAAGTTTGTTTGTGTTTGTAAGTCCAAATTCTGTTGTGCCTTTTTTTGTTGTATGTGTGATTGTGTCTTGCCAGGTTGTAGTGTATTTTGTTACTTCAGGATACTTTGTAATAAGCTCTCTACTCATTATGGCAATATCCTTTGCACTTAAAAGGTGATTGTCAGTGTCTAATCCACAGGCATTTTCAAAATGAGCAGTTTTCATACCTAAGGATTTCGCCTTTTGGTTCATTAATTCAACAAAAGCATTTTCACTACCTCCAATAAATTCAGCCATAGCAACGGCAGCATCATTGGCTGATGCAATAGCTATGGATTTTGTCAAAACTTCCACAGTTTGTACTTCATTTGGCTCAAGAAAGATTTGAGAACCACCCATACTGGCAGCATGTTCGGATACAGTGACATTATCTGTCCACTTAATCTTTCCATTATGTACAGCATCATATATTAAAAGTAATGTCATTACCTTTGTAACACTGGCAGGAGGAAGTGCTGTGTCAGAGTTTTGCTGTGCTAATATTTTACCGGTAGATGCCTCCATAAGCAGAGAGGCTTTTGCATCTATAGCAGGAGCTGTGGCAGAAAAGGCTGTTGAATTAAGTGTAAGTACAAGTAACAAAGTTGTTGCAATAAATTTTTTTAACAATATAAAAACCTCCTTTTTATGTATTAGATGATAAATAGGCTAATTTTATGATTAAAAAATGAAATAGAGCAAGGTTTTGTATGCAAAACATAAATAAAGTTGTTTAAAATTATAAGCTAAAAGAATTATAAAGGGCGTTTTGTTAAAATTGTTTCATTTTTATGTAAAAATTAAAATATATTACAGAATTGTTGAAATTTTAGAAAAATATGTATGGCTATATTACATATTGAAGTCAAAATTGATAAGAGGTTGTATTACAGGTGTAACATAAGTGTAATGTTGGTTGTGATTATAGACAATTTACTTTTGGTTTATGTAAATGAAAATTATTAATAATTAACAAAATTATTGTGTGAAAAATAAATATTACCAAAGTATTACTTATTTTTTAAGAAATATTAAAATCCCTGTGTAAGTAAAAAAAGGTGTGATATACTGTATTTAGGCTGTTTTTGGTGCTTTTGAAATGGGATTTTAAAAGTAGAAAAATGTCGAAAATTCAGCATAATTACTATATTCCTGAAGTAAATGTTAATAAATTTACACTTGTAATTTTGCCCGAAATGTATTATTATATTATGTAAGTGGTTGAAAGTGGTGAAAAGTGGTTTTACATAACCAGAGAGTGGTGTTGTTATGTTTATAGGGGAATATAATCATAATATTGACTCAAAAGGCAGAGTTATTTTGCCGGCTAAATTCCGTGATATTCTTGGTGATTGTTTTTATATCACTAAAGGAAATGACGGATGTTTGTTTGTTTACACTGCTGAAGGTTGGGAAAAACTGCAAGAAAAGCTGTCAAAACTGCCACTGACAAATCCTAATGCCAGAAGAATAGTGCGTTATTACACTTCTGGTGCTATGGAATGTGTGCCAGACAATAATGGCAGAATTACATTATCCCAAACTTTAAGAGAGTTTGCCGGATTGGAAAAAGAAATAGTTTCTATCGGTTGCAACGATAGAGCTGAAATATGGAGCAGGGAAAAATGGAAAGAATACAATTCCGACCCTGTTGATGAAAGCCTGTTTGAGGATATGGCTGAATTTGGATTATAAGGATTTGAGAAAATGAATTTTGAACACGTTTCTGTACTTCTTAATGAATGTATAGAGGGACTTAATATAAAATCTGATGGTGTGTATGTTGATTGCACATTAGGTGGTGGGGGACATTCCTCTCAAATAGTCAAAAGACTTTCTGACAAGGGAATGCTTATTGGCATAGACCAGGATAGTAATGCTATTGCAGCAGCGTCAGAAAGATTAAAGGACTATACAAATGTAAAGTATGTTCACGATAATTTCTCAAATATTGAAAATATAATTGAAAGTCTTGATTTAGGTCAGGAAAGTGTTGATGGCTTTTTGTTAGACTTAGGTGTGTCTTCACATCAGTTAGACGAGGCAGAAAGAGGATTTTCATATAACCACGATGCACCTCTTGATATGAGAATGGACATTCGTAGTCCATTATCTGCTTACAAAGTTGTCAATGAATATTCTGTGGACGAGCTTAACCGTATTATAAGGGAATATGGTGAAGAAAGATGGGCAAAGAGAATAGCTCAATTTATTGTTCAGGAAAGAGAAATTAAGCCTATTGAAACTACTTTTGAATTAGTTTCAGTTATTAAAAAGGCTGTGCCAAAGGGTGCAAGAGCTGACGGACCTCATCCGGCAAAGCGTACTTTTCAGGCAATAAGAATAGAAGTAAATAACGAATTGGGAATTTTAGAAGATACCATTAACAGTATGGTAGATATATTAAAATCAGGTGGAAGAATATGTATTATTACTTTCCACTCTCTTGAAGACAGAATAGTAAAAAATGTCTTTAGAAATTTGGAAAATCCTTGTACTTGCCCAAGGGATTTCCCTATTTGCGTATGTGGCAAAAAGCCTAAAGTAAAAGTCATTACAAGAAAGCCTATAGCTCCATCTAAAGAGGAGTTGGAGGTAAATCATCGTTCAAGAAGTGCAAAACTTCGTATTGTAGAAAAATTATAATGGGAAAAAGAGAAAGGAGGGATATGTATGAAGAATAATGGCAGAAACACAGTAAAGACAAGACCTGCTACAAGAAATACTTATTCTTCACGAAATTCCTCCTCAACAAGATATGGCAGAAATACATATTCTAGTTCCAGAAACTATGGCAGCAGGAATTATCCTAACTATGGAATGAACAATGCTGAAAGAGGATATTACAGCAACAGTAGATATAACTATACATCTGAAGCACTTGACTATGCCGTAGATGCAGGGGTATCTGCTCCTCGTAAGCCTAAGAAAAGAATTGTTTTTGCCAGAGCTAGAGAAGTTGCTCCTTTAAGTCTTGTAAAGACTTATGGAACTATTGCATTGTTGTTTACTATGGCTTTGGTCAATTTAATTGTTTTTGCATCTAACAGTACAAAGAGAGATAGTATAGTTAATATGCAGGAGCAAGTAGCAACATTACAAGAAGAAAATATGTTCTTGGAAAACAGTATTGAAGAAAGCCTTGATTTGAAGAAAATTGAAAATGAGGCTGTAAAGTTGGGCTTACAAAAGCCAGCAGAATATCAGATTATGCATATACAAGTGCCAAAGGAAAGCTATACAGTTCAGTATAGCCAAAGTAATGCTAACGAAAGTTATTTAAGTAAGGTTTGGTCTAAGATACAGAGAATTTTTGAGGGTTGATAATTATGGCTAATAAAACTAATAATTCAAGACCAAAGGCAAAAGCACATACTACAAAGCCTACCAATGTTACAGGTAGGCTTTTGTGTATGCTTTTGGTTTTTGTTATACTTCTTTCATATGTAGGTCTTTACAGAGTTTTTGCTATTAAGGCTGACGGAAAGGATTACGAAAAGTCTGCTATTTACAATCAGGTAAATAGAATACAGGATAAAATAGTAAGTCCTAACAGGGGAGATATTGTAGATAGAAATGGCGAACCTCTTGCTGTCGGTGAAACTGTATTTAATATCATACTTGATGTACGTCTTATGGTAGAACAGAAACAGGACAAACAGGAAGAAACAATTAATAACATTAATCAGATTGTTGGTATTCCTGTTGAAACCATAAGAAGTTATGTGGCTCTTGATGCAAATAAAAAACCGGCTAAGGATACTCACTACTTTATACTTGCTAAGAAAGTTCCTATTAGTGTAGGTAGAAAAATAAATGACCTTAACTGTAACTGGCTTTATGCAGAACAGGATACAAAGAGAAGTTATCCACATGGTACTCTTGCAGCACAGGTAATTGGCTTTACAAGAGGTGAGGCATCTTGGGGTATCGAGTCTGTTTATAATGATGATATGACAGGTATTCCAGGCAGAACTTTCAGAACTTATGAAAGAAATGGTTCTATTGTTACTCAGAGAGAAAACCCTGTTAAGGGTAATAAGTTGGTAACAACTCTTGATGCAAATATACAGCAGTTTGCAGAAGATGTATGTAAAACTGCCTACGATGCCTATGACCCAGAATATACAGATTCTATAGTAATGAATCCAAAAACTGGCGAAATATATGCTATGGCACAGTATCCTAGCTTTGATTTAAATGACCCAATGAAACTTACTGATTTAGGTAAGACTAATATTTCATCTACTTGGGACAAAATGACAGACAAGCAGAAAAATGATTTAGCAAACAAGGCTTGGAAAAATTTTGCTATTACAGATACATTTGAACCCGGTTCTATTTATAAGCCTATTGTAGTAGCTATGGCTCTTGAAGAAGGTGTAATAAAGTCTACAGATTCTTTCTATTGTGGTGGTGTTAAGAAAATTGCCGACTATGAAATTCATTGTCACAACAGAAATGGTCATGGTACATTAAGTCTTACTGGTGTTCTTGCTCAGTCTTGTAACATTGGTATGATGGAAATTATTACAAAGTTAGGTGCAGAAAAGTATTTACAGTATCAGCACGATTTTGGTTTTGGTGAAAAGACAGGTATAGATTTACCTAACGAGGCAAGTGCTTCTAACCTTTTATATTCTTTATCAAACCTTCACTCAGCCGAAATGGCAACAAGTTCTTTCGGTCAGGGCTTTAACTGTACACCTATTCAGGCTATTACAGCATTTTCATCTATTATAAATGGTGGTAAACTTATGAGACCATATGTTGTATCACAGGTAGTTGACAATGACGGTAATATTGTTAGAGAAAATTCTCCACAGGTTGTAAGGTCAGTTGTTTCAAAGGAAACATCAGATTTTGTAAGAACAGCTATGGAAGATGTATTTACAGAAGGTACTGGTAAAAAGGCTGCTATACAGGGTTACGCCTTTGGTGGTAAAACCGGTACAGCACAGCAGGGTGATAGAAGTAAGCAGAAGTATACACTTTCATTTATAGCGTATCACTCTATTGAAGACCCTAATATAATTTGCCTTACACTTATTCATAAGCCTGCAAATTATAGTGACGTTGGTGGTGCAGCTACTCCTGTTCCTATGATGAAAACTCTTTTAGAGAAGATTATAAATTATGAGGCTATTCCACCAGACAATGATGGAAAATCTGGTATAGCTAAGGTTGATACAACAGAGAATTACACTGTTAAGGATTATACAAAATCCAACCTTAAATCAACTATTGAAACCCTTATTGATGAAGGTATTGACTTTGAAGTTATTGGTTCTGGTGACACTATTGCAAAGCAATCTCCAGCAGGAGGTACACAGCTTAAGGCTAAGCCAAGCAAGTTGTTATTAAGTCTTTCAAATAGTGGAAAAACAACTCTTGTGCCTGTTCCTGATGTTACAGGACTTAGTGCAAGTGATGCTAAGCGTATGTTAGAATCATCTGGATTTAAGTGCAGTGTAGCTGACGATAGCAATTCTAATTCTTCTGAAAAGGAAACTTATGCTATTGAAACAACTACTCATGACCCACTTGAAGATATAGAAACTACTACAGAAGAAAAGTCAGATACAGACACAAGTAAGTCTGAAAAGACAAAGACTACTACATCTACAGGTAATCAGGTTTATGTACAGATGCCATCGGCAAATGTAAAGGTAGAAAGTGGAACTACTGTAAGAGTTAGAATTAAATAATTATAAAATTCCTCGTTTAATTACGAGGAATTTTTTTTTACAATAGTGAATCGGAAAGATAAATCCAATGGCTTAATATATCAAGCCACAAATTAACAAAGTTAATTTGTTCTGAATGAAATTAGTTGATTAGTCAACTAATTTGTGGTAAAATGTTTTCGAAAGTAGGAGGAAATTATGGAAAATAATAGAATAGGCAAATTAACGGCTGTAATACATAGAAAATCTCAATCTTTTTACACTAAAGAATTGAAAACTTACAATATTACATCCTCAGAATATCCAGTTATATTTAAACTAAGTTGTGGCGATGGTATAACACAAGATGAAATAGTAAATGACCTTGGTATTGATAAAGGTGCTGTAACCAGAATTATAAAATCTCTTATAGATAAGGGATTAATTGAGAAAAATAGAGATAAAGTAGATAAAAGGTGCAACAGAGTTTTTTTAACAAAAAAGGGAAAACAGGCTATTGAACCTATAAAAAAATCTATAGAAAAATGGAATAGTATTGTTACAAAAAATATGTCTGATAAAGAGAAAAAAGAGCTTAAAAGACTTTTATCAATGGCTATTGAAAATATAAAGGAGGAAATATGAATACAACAGAAGAAAAACAAATGAAAAATCCCTTAGGATATAAATCAGAAAAAGGACTACTTTTTCAGTTTGCAGTTCCCAGTATTATAGCTATGTTGGTGGGTTCTCTTTATAACATAGTTGACCAGTTTTTCATTGGTCATAGTGTAGGAGAACTGGGTAATGCAGCTACAAATATTTCTTTTCCCTTGTCCATATCCTGTGTTGCTATTTCACTTTTGTTTGGTATAGGTGGAGCATCAGCTTTTAACATTTCTATGGGTGCAGGAGAGAAGAAAAAGGCTGTTTACTATTTGGGTAATTCAGCTGTTATGCTTTTTAGCTGTGGCATTGTTTTATGTGTAATTACGTTAATGTTTCTTGAACCTTTATTGCGTTTCTTTGGTTCTCCCAATAATGTTTTGGATTATGCTAAAACTTATACAGGAATTATTGCCTTTGGTTTTCCGTTTCTTATATTGACAACTGGTGGAGGACATTTAATCCGTGCAGACGGCAGACCTAAGGTAAGTATGATTTGCAATTTAACTGGTGCAATTGTAAATACATTTTTAGATGCTCTTTTTGTTTTTGGACTCAATATGGGAATGAGAGGGGCGGCTCTTGCAACAATTATAGGTCAGGTATTGTCAGCCATAATGGTAATATGGTGTTTAAGCCATTGTAAAACAGTAGTAATAGGCAAGGAAAATTTAAGAGTTAGAAAAAAGATAATTTCTAGGATAATTTCTCTTGGAACTGCTCCTTTCAGTAACCAGTTGGCTATGATGGTTGTACAAATAGTTATGAATAAGTCGTTGAAATACTATGGTTCAATTTCTGTTTATGGAGAGGCTGTTCCTATTGCTTGTGCAGGTATTATAACAAAGGTAAATCAGGTGTTTATGTCCTTTGTTATTGGCATATCACAAGGACTTCAGCCTATAACCAGTTTCAATTATGGTGCCAAAAAGTATAAAAGGGTTAAAACAGCTTATACATTTGCTATAAAATGTGGCTTTGCATTGGCTGTTGTGGCATTTTTGCTTTTCCAGTTAGCACCTCGCCAGATTATATCTATTTTCGGAGATGGTTCAGAGGAATATTATACATTTGCAATTAATTATTTCCATATATTCTTGTTCTTTACTTTTATAAACTTTATGCAACCAATAACTTCAAATTTCTTTACATCAATAGGTAAACCAAAGATAGGTACATTCCTATCTCTTACAAGGCAGATTATTTTCCTTTTGCCTTTACTTATAGTAATTCCATTGTTCATAGGCATAGACGGTGTAATGTATTCAGGACCTATTGCCGATTTCTTTGCTGGAGTAATTTGTGCAGTTATGGTAGTGAAAGAATTTAGAAAAGATATTTATTTGGAAAAGTAGATTGACTATAAAACATGTTGACAATATATTGACATTGTATAGACTTTTATGGTATTTTAAACATATAATATATTAGGAGGTGTGATTATGGCTGCTACAAATTTGAATATTCGTACAGATAAAGATGTTAAAGATGCTGCTGAAAAAATATTTAATGAATTGGGAATGAATATGACTACTGCTATAAATATTTTTTTAAGACAGGCGATAAGAAGTAATGGTATTCCTTTTAAAGTAAGTTTAAATACACCTAATGACATTACAGCAAAGGCTATAGCTGAAGGTAGGGCTATTGCAAATGATGATAGTGTAAAGGGATATACAAGTATGGATGAATTAAGGAATGCTTTAGAAAAATGAAATATGAGGTAAAATTTACAAGTCAATTTAAAAAAGATTTGAAGTTATCTAAAAAACAAGGGAAAGATACGGAAGAATTATATTCTGTTATAGAAAAACTTGCGAATGGTATTGAATTAGAGGCAAAGTATTATGACCACAATTTGACAGGAAATTATAAAGGTTGTAGAGAATGTCATATTGACCCAGATTGGCTTTTAATTTACGAAGTTATAAATAACAAACTTATTCTTATGCTTTATAGATTAGGTAGCCATTCGGACTTGTTTAGATAAGTAAAAAAATAAGGCGTGGAAATCAATCCACGCCTTATCTATTAAGGAGAATTTATTTAAACCAAGACTTTTTAGATAGTCCTGACTTCTTACTTACTACTTGCAACCAACTTATTGCCGTCATAATCTACAACGATTGTAGTATCTGGGGCAAGGTCTTCTGCAATTATCATCCTACCAACAAGTGTTTCAATATGGCTCTGTATAAATCTCTTTAAAGGTCTTGCACCGTAAACAGGGTCATAACCACTGTCTATAATGAAGTCCTTAGCACTAGGAGTTACCTCAAGTTTAAGTTGCTTGTCGGCAAGTCTATTTTCAAGAGAGTGGAGCATAAGGTCAACAATGCTGGTAATTTCAGTTTTAGCTAATGGTTTGTAGAATACAATCTCATCAATTCTGTTAAGGAATTCTGGTCTGAACTGGGATTTAAGTAAGTTACTAACCTGTTCTCTGGCTTCTTCACTAATAGTGTTGTCTGGCTGAATACCGTCAAGTATAAAGCTAGAACCTAAGTTAGAAGTAAGGATAATAATTGTGTTCTTAAAGTCTATAGTTCTGCCCTGTGAATCAGTAATTCTACCGTCATCAAGTACCTGTAAAAGTATATTGAAAACGTCTGGGTGAGCCTTTTCAATTTCATCAAAGAGGACTACTGAATATGGTTTTCTTCTTACAGCCTCTGTAAGCTGACCACCTTCTTCATAGCCTACATATCCTGGAGGAGCTCCCACAAGACGGCTCACAGAATATTTCTCCATATATTCACTCATATCAATTCTGACAATGTTTCTCTCATCATCAAAAAGTGCCTCAGCAAGGGCTTTTGCAAGCTCTGTTTTACCTACACCAGTAGGACCTAAGAATAAGAATGAACCTATTGGTCTGTTAGGGTCCTGTATACCGGCTCTTGAACGAATAATAGCATCAGTAACTGTCTGGACTGCTTCGTCCTGACCAATAACTCTCTTGTGGAGAATTTTATCAAGGTCAAGAAGTTTCTTTCTTTCGCTTTCCATAAGTTTAGAAACAGGAATACCGGTCCAACGACCAACAATCATAGCTATTTCTTCTTCTGTAACCTTTGTACGGAGAAGTTTATTTTCCTTGTCTTCAGCTGATTCATTAGCATTTTCAAGCTGAGATTTTAACTTAGGCAATTCTTCATACATAAGTTTACTAGCTTTTGCATAGTCAGAATTTCTCTGAGCAATTTCAATCTGATGATTAATGTCATCAATCTTCTGCTTAATTTCAGAAACACTGTCAATGTCTTTCTTTTCGTTTTCCCACTTAGCCTTTAAAGCATTAAATTCCTCACGGTGTTCAGAAAGTTCCTTACGGATTCTTTCAAGTCTTTCCTTAGAAAGTTTGTCGTCTTCTTTCTTAAGTGCCATTTCCTCAATCTGGAGCTGCATAATCTTACGATTAATTTCATCCAATTCAGTTGGCATAGAATTCATTTCTGTCTTTATAGTAGCACAAGCTTCATCAATAAGGTCAATAGCCTTATCAGGAAGGAATCTGTCAGTGATGTATCTGTCAGAAAGTGTAGCAGCTGCTATAATGGCATTATCCTGAATAGTTACATTGTGGTAAAGCTCGTATCTTTCCTTTAAACCTCTTAAAATAGTAATTGTATCCTCAACTGTAGGCTCATTTACCATAACAGGTTGGAAACGTCTTTCAAGGGCTGCATCTTTTTCAATGTACTGTCTGTATTCATTAAGTGTTGTAGCACCGATACAGTGGAGCTCACCTCTTGCAAGCATAGGCTTTAACAAGTTACCGGCGTCCATAGCACCTTGACCCTTACCAGCACCTACAATAGTGTGTAACTCATCAATGAACATAATAATCTTGCCGTCTGATTTCTTAATTTCCTGAAGAACGGCTTTTAATCTTTCTTCAAATTCACCTTGGTACTTAGCACCAGCAATCAATGCACCCATATCAAGTGAGAAAATTCTTCTGTCCTTTAAGTTGTCCGGTACATCGCCTTTTACAATTCTCATTGCAAGACCTTCAACAATAGCTGTTTTACCAACACCAGGTTCACCAATAAGAACAGGGTTATTTTTAGTTTTTCTTGAAAGTATTCTAATTACATTTCTAATTTCTGTATCTCTACCAATAACAGGGTCAAGTTTGCCTTTTTCAGCTTGAGAAACAAGGTCCTGACCGTATTTTGTAAGAGCTTCATAAGTTGATTCTGGTCTGTCTGTTGTCACTCTAGTATTACCTCTAATCTCTTTCATAGCCTTTAAAAACTCTGGCTTTCTGATATTGTGTTTCTTTAATATTCCACTTACTTTTGTATCAGGACTTTCAATAATAGCCTGAATAATGTGTTCTGTACTTACATATTCATCTTTCATAGAAGATGCAATACTTTCAGCCTTTGCAAGAATTGTGTTTACATCAGCTGAAATATATATTTTTCCTTGTTCTACACCTGAACCGGTAACGCCAGGGAGAGAAGAAACTGCCTGTTTCACATCAAAAGCAAGCTGATTTACATCAACACCCATTTTTCTGAATATTTCTGCACCAATGCCACCGTCTTGAGCAATTACTGCGTATAAAAGATGACATTCTTCTATTTGGGTGTTGTTATGCTCTGCAGCAAGACTTTGGGCAAGCTGTAAAGCCTCTAATGATTTTTGTGTAAATTTCTCTAAATTCATAAACAAACCCCCTAAATAATATAGTCTGCTTTTTCAAGATTTTTAAGATACATTTTTTCGGCTTTTGCCGAATCATTGGTATCAAAATAAAATTTCATTACACTGTCAAAGTTTTCAATATATGCTGTTATTAAACTGCCAATGGTATTTTCATCATATTGGTCAGTTGGCAGATATAACTCACGAACATATTTACCTTTGGAAATTGTGAAAGACAATTCGCAAGGCATTTTCCCGTCAAGGTATTTAAGTTCTATGGCACTCCATACATTGAGGAACTTATCCAATTCCTCTAAAAGGGTGGAGTTCTGAGTTCGCATTGTCACTCTCAATTCGCCTTTTTTATTACTTCCACCTTTGTTAAGGACGACTTGGTACTTAACACTAGGGTTGTATTTGTATTTAAAAGGGCTTTTAATGTTAAGGGAGGAATCTCCCGTATTCATTAAAATCTGAAACAGTTCTGAGGAATCAAGGCTCTTTTCTACATAGCCTAAAATATTCTTTATTCTCTGTTCAGGAGTTGTGTATGACACTCTTTCTGCCAATATTCTATTAATCATACTAGACCTGTTTGTACCATTTTGGTAAGCTAGTCGGTCTATTGCCTCAACAACAGCATCATTGAGAACTATGCTGTATACACTGTTTGCCATACCTTCACCTCCGTTTGTAAATACATTGTACCACCATAAATATAATTTGTCAATAGTTTTATATAAAAATTTTTACAAAGTTTGAAAACTTTTTTCATATTAATTGCTTTTAAGGTGGTTAATATGTTATAATAATGGGCAAATATGTATAGAGAAATTTAGTAAGGAGAATATAAATGAGTTCTGATAGACAATCGAGAATTAGAAACTTTAGTATTGTAGCCCATATTGACCACGGTAAGTCTACATTAGCTGATAGACTTATACAGCGTTCCGGTCTTTTGACAGAAAGAGAAATGCAGGCACAGGTTCTTGATAATATGGACCTTGAAAGAGAAAGAGGTATTACAATTAAGGCACAGGCTGTTCGTCTTATTTATAAGGCAGAAGACGGACAGGAATATACACTTAACTTAATTGATACTCCGGGACACGTTGACTTTAACTATGAAGTATCAAGAAGTTTGGCAGCTTGTGACGGTGCTATACTTGTAGTAGATGCTGCACAGGGTGTAGAGGCACAGACTTTGGCAAATGTTTATCTTGCTTTAGATAATGACCTTGAAGTAGTGCCGGTTATTAACAAAATTGATTTACCTAGTGCTGACCCAGACAGAGTAAAGGCTGAAATTGAAGACGTTATTGGTCTTGATGCAGAAGATGCTCCTCTTATTTCAGCAAAGGCTGATATTAATATTGACCAAGTATTTAAAAAGATTATTGAAGATATTCCTGCTCCGGAGGGCGATGAAAATGCTCCTTTAAAGGCACTTATTTTCGACAGCTTTTATGATAGCTATAAGGGCGTTATAGTATTTATGCGTGTCTTTGACGGTACTGTAAAGAAGGGCGATAGAGTTCGCTTTATGGCAACTAACAAGGAATTTGATGTTGTTGAAGTTGGTGCTTTTGGTGCAGGTCAGTTTATTCCTACTGAAAAATTACAGGCCGGTGATGTAGGTTACTTAACAGCAAGTATCAAAAATGTAAGAGATACTCATACCGGTGATACTGTAACTCTTGCAAATAATCCGGTTAAAGAGGCTTTACCTGGTTATAAGAAAGTAAATTCAATGGTTTACTGTGGTATATTCCCAGCAGACGGTTCAAGATATCAGGATTTAAGAGATGCTCTTGAAAAGTTACAGTTAAATGATGCAGCTCTTAATTTCGAAGCAGAAACTTCTGTAGCCTTAGGTTTTGGTTTCCGTTGTGGTTTCTTAGGTTTATTACATTTGGAAATTATTCAGGAAAGATTGGAAAGAGAATATAACCTTGATTTGGTTACAACTGCTCCATCTGTTATTTACAAGGTTTATTTAACAGACGGTACTCATTTCGACTTATCTAATCCTAGTGATTTACCAGACCCAAGTACAATCGTTAAAATGGAAGAACCTATTGTAAAGGCTGAAATTATACTTCCAACAGAGTACATTGGTACAATTATGGAACTTTGCCAGCAAAGACGTGGCGAATATTTAGGTATGGAATATATTGAGTCTACAAGAGCCGTACTTAATTATAAATTACCATTAAATGAAATTATATACGATTTCTTTGACGTTCTTAAATCTCGTTCAAGAGGTTACGCAAGTTTTGACTACGAATTAATCGGATACAGAGAAAGTAAACTTGTTAAACTTGATATGCTTGTAAATAGAGAAGTTGTAGATGCCCTTAGCTTTATTGTTCACGAAGATAGTGCAGCAGAAAAGGGTAGAAAAATGGCTGAAAAGTTAAAGAAGGAAATTCCAAGACATCAGTTTGAAATTCCTATTCAGGCAGCCATTGGTAATAAGGTAATTGCAAGGGAAACTATTTCAGCATATAGAAAAGACGTACTTGCTAAGTGTTACGGTGGCGATATTTCTCGTAAGAAGAAACTTCTTGAAAAGCAGAAGGAAGGTAAAAAGAGAATGCGTCAGGTTGGTAGTGTAGAAGTTCCACAGGCAGCATTTATGTCCGTTCTCAAACTTGATGATGAATAATAAAATAGCATTATATATACACATACCTTTTTGCGTAAGCAAGTGTAAATACTGTGATTTCCTCAGCTTTCCAAATATGGAATGTAGACAGGAGTATATTAACTCTCTTGTCAGAGAAATAAAGACTTTTGAAACTGACAATGTTGTAAAAAGTGTCTTTATTGGTGGGGGTACACCGTCAGTTATTGAAAGTAGTTTAATAGGGCAGATTTTTACTGCCCTTGAAAAGTTTACTTTTGATAAAAACTGCGAAATTACAATAGAAGCAAACCCCGGTACATTGACAGAAGAAAAATTAAAGGCTTACAAGACCTTTGGTATTAACAGAATAAGTATGGGTTTACAGGCTTGGCAAAATCATCACTTGAAAAAATTAGGCAGAATTCATACTGTTGAGGAGTTTTTACATTCCTATACTATGGCTAGAAATTCAGGTTTTGACAATATAAATGTGGATTTGATGTTTGACTTGCCGGACCAAACTTTTGAGGAATGGAAAGAAAGTCTTGAAAATGTATGTGCTTTAGAGCCTCAGCATATTTCAGCTTACAGTCTTATTATTGAAGAAGGTACACCTTTTTACGATATGGACTTAAACCTGCCTAATGAGATACAGGATAGAGAAATGTACCATTTTGCACAGGATTTCCTAAAAGAAAAAGGTTTTCATCAATATGAGATTTCCAATTTTGCAAAAGAAGGAAAAGAGTCAATTCATAACAATGTGTATTGGATAAGGGGAGATTATAAGGGCTTTGGGCTTGGTGCATCAAGCCTTGTGAATAATCATCGACTTAAAAATACTGAAAATATGAATGACTATATTGCCGGTACTTATGTAGTGGAAGACGAAGAACTTACAAAAGAGGATATTTATTCCGAATTTATGTTTTTAGGTCTTAGAAGAAATGAGGGCATTAATATAAATGATTTCCGAAAACTTTATGATGAAAATATATATGATATTTACGGAAAAGCAATAAATACCCATATTTCAGACGGGCTATTGGAAAAGTGTGGAGATAATATAAGACTTACAAGAAAAGGTTTAGATTTGGCAAATACAGTTTTTGTGGATTTTGTGTAGAGTAAAGGGCAGTCTTATGGCTGTCATTTTTTCATAGTAAAATTAAGTGCAATAAGTTTATTAATATTAAGAAAATGAGGGGTTAAAATGAAAGTTTTCGTACAATGTGATAAAAATGGGCTACCTTTAGATTATGATTTTTTTAATGCTTACGCAGGCTTTAAGGAAATGGGGTTTGAAATAGTATTTTTTCATAATTATGAACAATTAAAAGTATCAGAGAAAAATGATGTAATAGTTGCTTTTTTTGGACCAGTTAAAACTAGATTACATGATTTTGGAATAGAAGTACCGAATATTGATTATCCTAAAAGTATAAGAAAATATTTTGGTAGAAAAATATGGAAATCTACAATAGATACTATTAATTCAAATCCAGAATTATGGAATGTATTTGTAAAGCCTATAAATAATAAAACCTTTAATGGCAGAATTGTTAGACAGGCAAAAGACCTTATTGGTTGTGGAATGTGTGGGATAGACCAAAAAGTTTATGTAAGCGAAATAGTAAATTTTGTATCTGAATATAGAGTGTTTGTAAGATATGGTAAAGTGTTAGATGTCAGACACTATAAGGGAGATTGGAGAGTATATCCGGATTATAAGGTTATTGAAAGCTGTATAAATGATTTTACAGATTCGCCTAAGGCATATGCTATAGATTTTGGTGTAACTGACAATGACAAAACTCTAGTTGTTGAAGTTAATGCCTCTTGTTCCATAGGCTCATATGGATTAGATGTGATAAAATATGCAAAATTCAGAACTGCCAGATGGGCAGAGTTGACTAATACAGAAGATGAATGTGCTTTTGATTTATAAAATAAATTGTACATATCAAGGTAGGCGAAAAGCCTACCTTTTTTGTTATTAACATAACTTTTTCATAATATAATATATAAAGAAATACAGGTGATATTATGGAAAGAGTGACCTTAAAATCAAGGCGTAGATTAGCTTTTATGCTTTTTGTATTTGAGTTTTTGCTTTTATGCCTTATTTTTAGAATTTTTTACATACAATATTTTAAAGGACCTTTTTATCAGAAATTGGCTTTTGAACAGCAGACAAGGGACAGACTTATTTCGCCGGTCAGGGGACAAATATTAGATAGAAACAATACACCTATAGCAACATCTAAAAGTGTTTCTGCTATAAGCGTTATTCACGCACAGGTTAAAGAACCTGAAAAGGTTGCAAAGATACTTTCTGAAAAACTAGATTTAGACTATACAGAAACCCTTGAAAAAATAAACAAAAGAGTTGCCTTAATGCGTATAAAAACAAAAGTAGATAAGGCTAAGGGCAAGGAAATATCAGACCTTAATTTAAAAGGTGTTGTTGTAGATGAGGATATACAGAGGATTTATCCCTTTAATAATTTAGCTTCCCACGTCATTGGTTTTGTAGGAAAGGATAATCAAGGTATCATTGGTCTTGAGGCTAAGTATGAACAATATTTAAAGGGTGAAAAGGGAAAGATACTAACTCAGACAGACGGTAGAGGTGATGAGTTAAAAAATAGTGAACAGGATAGAAAGCCGGCAAAAGAGGGTTATAATTTAGTTACGACTTTAGATATTAATTTACAGCAGTATGCAGAACAGACTTTGGAAAAGGCTGTTATAGGTAAAAATGCAAAAAGAGGTTCTGTAATAATGATGAATCCACAAAATGGGGAAATATTGGCTATGGCTTGTAAACCTGATTTTAATTTAAACGAACCCTATAAATTAAATACTACGGAAGAAGTAAAGGACAAAAACTATGCCTTAAATCAAATGTGGAGAAATTTCAATATTAATGATACCTATGAACCGGGGTCTACATTTAAGGTTATTACATCATCAGCCGGTTTGCAGGCTGGAGTTGTAAAACCTGATGATACTTTTAACTGTGGTGGTGGCAGAACAGTAGGTGGTAGATATATCAAGTGTTGGCGTTCTCCCAGAAGTCATGGTTCAGAAACCTTTGTACAAGGGGTACAGAACAGTTGTAACCCTGTTTTTATGGACGTAGCAGAAAGATTGGGAAGTTCTCAATTTTATGATTTTCTTATTAAATTTGGCTTTGATAGAAAAACTGGTGTAGATTTGCCTGGTGAGGCTGTTGGTATTATGTACAAAAAGGATAAAATAGGACCGGTAGAACTTGCCACAATGGGCTTTGGTCAGTCCTTGCAGATTACGCCAATACAGCTTATAAGAGCTATTTCGGCATCTATAAATGGTGGTAGATTGGTTACACCTCATGTTGCTAAGGCTTTAAGTGATGAAAAAGGAGATATTGTGAAAGAGTTTGAATATGGAAATGGAACACAGATTTTATCAAAAGAAACCTCTGACACTATGAGAGCTATTCTTGAAAGTGTAGTAGAAATAGGCACAGGAAATAAGGCTTATATTCCCGGCTTTAGAATAGGTGGAAAGACTGCCACAAGTGAAAAATTACCAAGACGCTCAGGCAAGTATATAGCCAGTTTTTGTGCCTTTGCTCCGGCTGAAAAACCACAGGTAATTACATTGGTGCTTATTGATGAACCAAAGGGGGTATACTATGGAGGACAGGTGGCAGGTCCGGTAATGAAAGAAATACTTGCCAACTCTTTGCCATACTTAGGCATAGAACCTATATACAATGAAAATGAGCAAAAAATGAAAGGCATAGGTACATTTACTGTTGAAAATTATGTAGGACAAAATGTAGACAAATTAAGACAGGAATTGACAAAAAACAATATAAATTTACAGGTTGTAGGTGAGGGAAAAACTGTAGTTAAACAGTTCCCTAAGGAAAAAACGGTTATAAATCAAAATACTAAAATTATTGTCTATACATAATTGTGAAAATGGTGTATAATAAAATATAAAAGTAAAATCTGATACTAGGCTTACTATGCCTATATATAAAGGAGAGAGCTTATGATATTAAAGGATATATTAAATGGCGTATCCGGTACATTGTTGCAGGGGGATTTGCAACAGGAAATCAATAGCATTACCATTGATTCAAGAAAGACAGAAAGCAATGTGCTTTTTGTAGCTATTAAAGGTATGAAGGTTGATGGTCATAGCTTTATTGGTGGAGCTTATGAAAAGGGATGCAGAGCTGTTATTGTTGAGGAAGATGTGGAAAATTTACCACAGGATATGACAGTATATAAGGTTTCTGAAAGCAGAGAGGCTCTTACTGTTATAGCTGGCAATTTCTATGAACACCCATCTAAAAAGTTAAATATGATTGGTGTTACAGGAACTAACGGCAAAACAAGTACAACATATTTTATGGAATCTATTTTAAATACAATAGGACATAAAACAGGTGTTATAGGTACTGTTGAAACAAGAATTGGTGGCAAGAAAAGAGATATTAAGTTTGCTACAAGTACAACTCCGGATACTCTTGACTTAAATGCCATATTAAAGTTAATGGCTGACGAAAATGTAGAAGACCTTGTTATGGAAGTTTCTTCTCATGGTTTGGCATTAAAGAAAGTTGACGGTATCGACTTTAACATTGGTATTTTTACAAACCTTACACAGGACCATTTGGATTTCCACAAGACTATGGAAAACTACTGCCTTGCTAAGGCTAAATTGTTCAAAATGTGTAAGACTGGTATTATAAATGTAGATGATAAGTGGAGTCAGAAGATTATTGATGAATCTACTTGTGACATTATTACTTACAGTATTGATGAACCTAGTGATTTACAGGCTAAGAACATTCACTACTTAATGGACAGAGTAGTATTTACAGTTAATATCAACGGTGCTGATGTTGATTTTAACTTAAAAGTTCCGGGCAGATTTAGTGTTTACAATGCTTTAGGTGTTATTGGTGCTGCTCTTTCAATGGGTATTGCTGTTGATGATATTCAGACTGGTATTAATGCCATAAAGGGTGTACCGGGCAGAATACAGTCTGTTCCAAATGACAAGGGATTTAATGTAATTGTAGACTATGCTCACACTCCAGACGGTCTTGAAAACATTTTAAATGCTGTTAGAGAGTTTACAAAGGGTAATGTTATTACTGTCTTTGGCTGTGGTGGCGACAGAGATAAGACAAAGCGTCCTATTATGGGTGATATTGCTGCCAGATTAGGTGACTATTCTATTATTACTTCTGATAATCCAAGGTCTGAAGAACCTATTGACATTATCAATCAGGTTGAAGAAGGTGTACGCCCAGTAACTGATGATTACGAAAAAATTGTTGATAGAAAAGAAGCTATTTTTAGAGCTGTTGCTATTGCAAAGGCTGGAGATAGTGTTGTAATTGCCGGTAAGGGTCACGAGGACTACGAAATTTTCAAGGATAAGACTATTCACTTTGACGATGTAGAAGTTGCCAAGGAAGCTTTGGAGGGATTATAAAATGAAACTTACTTTAGAAGAAATTGCTAAGGCTGTTGAGGGTAGACTTATAGGAGATAATGTTGTTGTTACAGCCGTTTCTACTGATACAAGAACTATTTCTAATGGAGCATTGTTTATTCCACTAAAGGGAGCATCTTTTGATGGTCACAAGTTTATAGATGTAGCTGTTGAAAATGGAGCAGTAGCTGTTATTTCACAGGAAGAAGTTAATACTACTGTTCCTGTAATTATGGTTGAAGATACTCATAAGGCTTTAGGTGATTTAGCCAGATATTATCGTTCTATTCATAAAATTCCTGTTGTTGGTATTACAGGAAGTACAGGTAAAACAACAACAAAGGATATTGTGGCATCTGTTCTTGCACAGAAATACAATGTTTTGAAAACAGAAGGTAACTTTAACAATGATATTGGTGTTCCACTTACTCTTTTCAGATTAGAGGATGACACAGAATGTGCTGTTATTGAAATGGGTATGAACCATTTTGGAGAAATTAGCTATCTTACTCATATTGCAAATCCTGATATGGCTGTTATTACAAATGTTGGTGTTTCTCATATTGAAAATTTAGGTTCAAGAGAAGGCATTTTAAAGGCTAAATGTGAAATGTTTGAGTCTATGGAGGACGGATACAAGGTTCTCAATGGCGATGACGATATGCTTGTTACTGTAAAGGATAAATACAAGAATATTTGCTATTTTTCAATGAATGATAAAAATGCAGAGGTTTATGCAGATAACATTCAGCCAAAGGGAATAGAGGGTATTTCTTGTACTATACATACAAAAGAGGTTTCCTTTGATGTAGATATTCCTGTACCGGGACTTCATATGGTAAGTAATGCTATGGCAGCAACTGCTATTGCCTTAAAGATTGGTCTTAATGCAGATGAAATTAAAAAGGGTATTGAGTCCTTTGTACCAACAAAAATGAGAATGGATATTGTAAAGACAGACAGATATACAATAGTAAATGACGTATATAATGCAAATCCAAACTCTACAAAGGCTGGTATTGATGTAGTTGCTCCAGTTGAGGGTAAAAGCTGTTGTATATTAGGTGATATGCTTGAGCTTGGAGATTTTGGACCAAAGCTCCATAGCGAAGTAGGTCAGTATGCTATAGAGAAAAATATTGACACCCTTGTTTGCATAGGAGAAATAAGTAAGTCTATGTACGAGGGAGCATTGAGCTTAAGAAAAGAAAATGTATATTACTTCCCTACACAGGAAGAATTCTGGGAGAAAATGGGCAACATTCTCGAGGACGGAATGACTATATTAATAAAAGCTTCCAGAGGTATGCACTTTGAAAAAACAACAGAAAGAATAAAGGAGATTAAATAATATGAATTACGATTTATTTTCAGCAGCATATGCTTTAATTATTGCTTTTATTGCCTGTGTTGTTTTAGGAGCATTTGTTATTCCAAAGCTTCATAATTTCGGACAGAATGTAAGAGATGATGGACCAAAGTCACATTTAAAGAAACAGGGTACACCATCTATGGGTGGTATATTTATGATTGGTGCATTTGCTATTGCAACTTTGTTCTTTGTAAAGGACAACCCCGATGCTATTGTAGTATTGCTTATTACAGTAGGTTATGGACTTGTAGGCTTCCTTGATGACTATATTAAGGTTGTTAAGAAACGTTCTCTTGGTTTGAGAGCTTGGCAGAAGGTTGTTTTCCAGCTTATAGTAACAATCCTTTTTGCGATTTACTTGTTAAAGATGAATGATTTTGGCACAGAAATTTATGTGCCATTTACAAAAGGTTTTTACATTAATTTAGGTTGGCTTTATGTGCCTTTCCTTTTCTTTGTAATGGTTGGTACAGTAAATAGTGTAAACTTAACAGACGGTCTTGACGGACTTGCATCTGGTGTTACTGTACTTGTAGCAACTTACTTTGTATTTATTGCATATGCTGTAAACAAGGGACTTATTCCAGTTTGTGGTGCTGCAATAGGTGCATTATTAGGTTTCTTAGTATTCAACTCATATCCTGCAAAGGTATTTATGGGTGATACCGGTTCACTTGCATTAGGTGGTTTTGTAGCGAGTGTGGCTATACTTACAAAAATGCCTATAATGCTTGTTATTGTAGGTTTTGTATATGTTTGTGAATCTCTTTCAGTTATGATTCAGGTAGGTTATTTCAAGCTTACCGGTGGTAAGAGAATTTTCAAAATGGCACCAATTCACCACCATTTTGAATTAAGTGGTTTGCAGGGTATTAAGGTTGTTGAACTTTTCACTATTGCAACTGCTGTATTATGTTTATTAGGTTTTGTAGCAAGCAAAAATCTTTTCTAGGAGGAAGAATAGATTATGGATTTCAAAAATAAAAAAGCATTGGTTAGTGGCGTAGCTAAGAGTGGTATTTCAGCTGCTCGACTTTTAAAAAAATTAGGAGCAGAAGTTACAATACAGGATGCTAAAACAGAGGACAAGCTTGGAGATGTTGTATCTGAACTTAAATCAGAGGGTATTAATTTATTTTTAGGTGCAAATCCAGATGATATTGTAGAGGGTATGGATATTCTCGTTATGAGCCCTGGTGTTCCTACTGATTTACCTTTTGTAGAAAAGGCTAAAAAGGCAGGAGTAAAGGTTATGGGTGAAATTGAACTTGCATGGCTTTTCTGTAAATCTCCGGTTATTGGTATTACAGGTACTAACGGTAAGACAACAACTACAACTCTTGTAGGCGAAATTTTAAAGGCTTATTTTAAGAATTCATATGTTGTAGGTAATATAGGAAATCCTTTTGCTGACTGTTGTCTTGATACTTCAGAAGACGGTTGTGTTGTAGCAGAGCTTTCTAGTTTCCAGCTTGAAACTATTGATACATTTAAGCCAAAGGTAAGTGCTGTTCTCAATATCACACCAGACCACCTTAACAGACATCATACTCTTGAAAACTATATTGCTGCTAAGGAAAGAGTTTTTGAAAATCAGGACGAAAATGACTACTGTGTATTAAATTACAACGATGAAGTTACTCGTGGTATGGCAGACAGAACAAAGGCAAAAGTTGTTTACTTCTCTCTTGATGGCAAAAATAAAGATGGTATATACTCAGATGAAAAGAGCATATATATTAACTGTCTTGGTTATAACGAAAAAGTTGTGGACATTGACGAACTCAATATTCTCGGTGGTCATAATGTGGAAAATGCTATGGCAGCAGTAGGCTGTGCCGTTGCTGTAGGTGTTCCTATGGACACAATCAGAAAGGTATTAAGAGAGTTTGTAGCTGTTGAACATAGAATAGAATATGTTACTACATACAAGAATGTTGCTTATTACAATGATTCAAAGGGTACAAATCCAGATGCCTCAATAAAGGCTGTTTTAGCTATGAAGAGTCCTATTTGCCTTATTGCAGGTGGTTATGACAAGGGCTCAGATTTTCAGGAATGGGTTGACCTTTTCCCTAACAGAGTAAAGTTTGTAGCTGTTATTGGTGCAGTAAAGGACAATATTGTAAAGTGCCTTAACAACATAGATTTTAAGAATTATGAAGTAGCTGATACATTTGAAAAGGCTATTGACCTTTGTGTTGAAAATGCTGAAGACGGAGATTGTGTACTCCTTTCACCAGCTTGTGCAAGTTGGGATATGTTTAAGTCTTATGAGCAGAGAGGCGAAATATTTAAGGATTATGTAAAAAATTTAGGTAAGGTGAAATAAATGAATATCCCGACTAAATATGGTTTTGGTTCAACGCCAAAGGCTGATAATAAAATTAGAATAAAGGGTAGTACAGACTATATTCTCCTTCTTTGTGTTATTCTTTTGGTTGCTATTGGTATAGTAATGGTTTTCTCGTCTAGTTATTATACAGCAGGCCGAGGTAAAATAGGGGACATTTATTACTATTTGAAAAAGGAATTGCTCTGGTCAGGAGCAGGTTTTGTAGTAATGTTTCTGTGTTCTCAATTTTCTTACAAGAAGTGGAGAAAAGTTGCTATGATTGGCTATGTAATAGCAAATATACTTTTGGTACTGGTTCTCTTTTTTGGTACAGAAGCCGGTGGTGCTAAAAGATGGTTATGGGGTTTCCAGCCTTCAGAAATAGCTAAATTAGCCGTAATTATAGTGCTTTCAACTATTATTTCTCAAATGCCTGAAATATTTGACACTTGGAAAGGTGTTGGTATTTATTTCTTGATAGTAGCTGTGCCTACAGGTCTTGTAGCCAAAGAAAACCTTAGTACAGCCATTGTACTTGGTGTAATAAGCTGTTCACTGTTCTTTGTGGCTACTCCTAAAATTTCCAGAGTTATACCTATTGGTGTACTTGGTGTAGTAGGCGTACTTGCGATGACCTTTGGTACAGGTTTCCGTTCCGATAGAGTTAGAGTGTGGCGTGACCCATTCTCAGACTTGGAAGGTACAGGTTACCAGATTGTTCAGTCCCTTTATGCCATAGCAAGTGGTGGTATGTTTGGTCTTGGTATAGGTGGTTCTCGTCAGAAACTTGGCTATATGCCGGAAGCCCACAACGATATTATATTTGCCATTATTTGCGAAGAATTGGGATGGTTCGGTGCTGCTATTGTAGTAATATTGTTTGCCATACTTGTATGGAGAGGTATTGTAATTGCAATAAATCATAAAGACGATATGTTTGCTATGCTTATGGCAACAGGTATTACAGTTATGATTGCTGTACAGGTTATTATCAATATTGCCGTTGTTACAAACTCAATGCCTAACACAGGTATTCCATTGCCTTTCATAAGCTATGGTGGTACATCAATGGTAATTATGATGGCTTGTATGGGTATTCTTATGAACATTTCTCGCTACGATGAAATATCAGAATCAGAAATTGAAAGAAAAAAATAAAAAAACTCTTGACAAGAGATTATAAATTTAGTATAATACAAAAAGTGCCGTAGACAGTAGGTGACAATGGTCGTAACGTGGAACTACCTACCGAGGATACATTTGATTTGTATTTTTCACCCTGTCTGCCCGACAGGGTTTTTTTATACGGCTTCCATAAATATTATAGGAGGTGTAAGTTTTGGCAAAGGTTGAACAGAAGCAGGTTGTTGTAAACGAAATTAAGGAAAAGCTTGAAAAGGCTACTTCTGCTGTACTTGTTGACGCTAGAGGTCTTTCTGTTGCAGAGGATACTGAACTTCGTAAGCAGTTAAGAGAAGCAGGCGTTGATTACAAAGTTTACAAGAACACAATGATGAACTTCGCAGTAGAAGGTACACAGTTCGAAGGCTTAAAGGATTACTTTGAAGGTCCTAGTGCTATCGCTATCTGTTATGATGACCCAACAGTAGCTGCTGGTATTCTTAGTAAGTATATGAAGACAGCTAAGACTCTTGAATTCAAGGCTGGTGTTATCGAAGGTACTTGCTACGATGCTAAGGGTATGGTTGCAGTTGCAGACATCCCATCAAGAGAAGTACTTCTCTCAAGATTACTTGGTTCTTTCCAGGGACCAATGGCAAGTTTTGCAAGAGTTATCAAGGCTATTGCAGACAAGGACGAAACTGCAGAAGCTTAATTGTTATTTGCAGAAATTGTGGCGAATTAGTCGCCTAGAAACTAATTATATTTAAAATTAACGGAGGATATTAAAATGGCTAAGTTATCAATTGAAGAAATTATTGCAGCTGTTAAAGAGCTTTCTGTTTTAGAGCTTAACGATTTAGTAAAGGCAGCTGAAGAAGAATTTGGTGTATCTGCATCTGCAGGTGTTGTAGTTGCTGCTGCTGCAGGCGATGGTGCTGCTGCAGGCGAAGAAAAGTCTGAATTCAACGTAGAATTAACAGAAGTAGGCGCTGAAAAGATTAAGGTTATCAAGGTAGTTAGAGAAGTAACTGGTCTTGGTCTTAAGGAAGCTAAGGAAATCGTTGACGGTGCTCCTAAGGTTCTTAAGGAAGGCGTATCTAAGGAAGATGCTGAAGCTGCAAAGGCTAAGCTTGAAGAAGTTGGCGCTAAGGTTACTTTAAAGTAATTTAATTCCGATTTTTATTTGCCCTGTGCGAAAGTGCAGGGCTTTTTTTTGCCCTAAATAGGGCTATTCACACTTTGTTTAAATATACCACACAAATGTAGTAAATATATTATGAAAAGTTACTTTTCCACAGACTAAATTATAGTAAATATATAGGTTATAAACAAATTTGTTAAGTTATCCACAGTTATTGGTGGATAAAAGGTGGATAAAGAGTAAAAAGTGGTGAATAAATTATAAATAATTTTGTCGAAATATGTAGATAAATAAAAAAGAATGTAAAATTTGTAGGCATATATAGACTTTTTGAAACTATATATAGTGGTACAATTTAGTTATCCCCATTTTATCCACAAAATATCCACAATACGGTGGATAAGTAGTGGATATATGCTTTTTTATGGGGGATAATGCCTGTATAAGTTCGAAAAATAAAAGGTGTATAACTTTGATGAAATATAGAAAGAAGTAAGTTATGCACAATAAAAAAAGCTGTCATAGGACAGCTCTTTTTATCATAATCATAATTCTTTAAATAACAAAAAGTAAATCTATATATATATTTCTATAATAAGCAACTATTGTCTTTCAATACACTAGATTATAAACGTACTACATTTGCAGCCTGTGGTCCCTTAGCACCGTCAACTACGTCAAATTCAACCTTCTGGCCTTCTTCTAAAGTCTTGTAACCATCAGCATTGATAGCAGAGAAATGTACAAATACATCATCTTCGCCTTCAACAGAGATAAAACCAAAACCCTTCTCAGCGTTGAACCACTTAACTGTACCTTGCTTCATGAAAAAATCCTCCTAAAAAATAAAAAAAGTTACATAGCACAAATGCTATAGTCTAAAGTTACCACACTTTTAATAAAAAGTCAATAAAATCTTTTTTTCAAAATGTAAAAAGTTATTTCAAATTGCAACTATATTCTACATTATTTTTCGTATTATTTGTAAAAAATAATGATTTTGAAAAAGTGGTTTTATAAAATTGTTATAAATTATATGTTTAATATAACTTCAAGAGGGCAAACGTTTATTTCAGCAGATGTAAATACTCCCCCAAATTCACCGTCTAAGGTCCATTTTATACCGTTGTTATCAAGACTTTCAAAAACAAAGTTTTTGGACTTAAAATGGTACATCATAGGGTTATCCAGTTTCTTTTCAGCAAGAGAAGTTATAATTGTAGACAGGTTTGCTATATTAGTTGGTTTTTTAATAAGCACAACTTCAAACAAACCGTCTTGTATATCGTTCTTAAATAGGTTTTTGATGCCAGCAACTGTGTTAGAATTAGAAATAATACCTAATATAAATTTATCTTCTATAATACCGTTATCATATGAGATACGGAGATTGTAAGACTCTAATTTACTAATTTGTTTAATTCCCTCAATAACGTAGGCCTGATAGCCTAATAAATTTTTGTATATTTGAGGAGTTTCATAGGATATACTTGTAAACATACCAAAGGCAGCTACATATGAAAAGTAGGAATCGTTGAACTTTCCTATATCAATGGGGAACGGCTTTCCGTCAACAGCCAATTTATAGGCATCTGTATAAGATGTTTTTATGCCTAAACCTGTGGCAAAGTCATTTGTTGACCCACAAGGAATGTATCCAACAATAGGGCGTTGGTCTTTTTCCATATCCATTAAACCGGTGATTACCTCGTTAAGAGTGCCATCACCACCACAACACACAACATTGTCATATACACCCTTGTTCTTTAATAAAATATCTGTTGCATGAGCACGTCTTTGTGTAATATAAACTGTAACTTCAAAGTCTTTTTTGTTGTAATAGTCAATTATAGAACCTATCATACCCTGAATGTCACCACGACCGGAGTGGGTGTTTACTAAGAGTAAAAGCTTTTTCATTTAATCACCACCTAGTATTTAGAAAAGACCTCTTTAATGTAGCTAGTATCATCGCTGTGGCTAAGAGCTAACTGTAAAAGTAATCTGGATTTTTGAGGAGGGAAACTGCCACATATTATATTGTAATTTCTGTCCATTCTGGAATCATAAGAAATAATGCCATTTGCTATTCTTGAACAGCGAATTATAGGGATTTTAGTAGTTGCTATTGTGTCTATCCAGTCATCGTTATATCCACCATTTCCGGCACCGGCTACAACAACACCTCTGTAATTGCTTATGGCATATTCCAAAAGCTTTGTATCTATATCAGAACCAAATGTTACAATAGGTATATCAGGAATACGTTTTATATCCTCTTTATTGAATTCAGTAGATATTGTATGTGGTTTTATAGGAGCATTAAAAAACTCAACTCTATTGTCATATACACAGCCTAACACACCTAAGTCCCTTTGATTAAAGGCATTTGTTCTGAATGTGCTTACTTTTTGAACATCTCTGGCAGATGAAATAACCTCAGCAAAGGAGATTAATACACCCTTTCCGTAGGCTTTATCACTGGCAGCAAGTACAGAGGCTTCGTATAAATTCATAGGACCGTCTGGAGATGTAGCAGTAGCTGGTCGCATAGAACCTGTTAATACTATAGGTTTTTCAGTTTTTAAAGTAAGGTTAAGAAGAAAAGCTGTTTCTTCCATAGTGTCTGTACCATGGGTAATAACAAAGCCGTCATAGTCTTTTTCAGTTTCTTCTATGAGATAAGCAATATTATATACAATTTCTTTTGTCATATTACAGCTATCTATATTACAGGCTTGAACAAAGTCAAAATGTGCTACTTTATCAAGACCTTTTACAGCAGAAATAATATCCTTTACAGATAATGTACCGGCACAATAATTACTACTTTTACCTTCAGAACCTTTGCCTGCTATAGTACCTCCTGTTCCTATTAACAATATTTTCTTCATTTTACCATTCTCCTATAGTTTTAATATAAAAATAATCTTAATAGAATTATACATTTTTTGCAAATTTTTTTCAAGTAAGTTTTGATACCAAAAAAAAGGGTAGATACAAAATTTTGTATCTACCCAAATTTATGTTAAAATCTATAAATTATCTGTCAGCAAGTGAAACTGTAGCCTTGTTGCTATCAATCTGAACAAGAAGTGTATCAGGAATAGTAGCAGCAACATCAATACCCTTGCAAAGGATTACAGGAATCTTTAATTCTCTACCTAAATCTGCAGCATGAGTAAATTCATCGCCTTCTGTGTTACCAACAACGATAGCAGCAGCCTTCATCATATAAGGAATAAGACCCTTATCTGTGTTAGAAGTAATGAATACATCACCCTTACGGAACTGAAGCTTAGCTTCGCCAACAGTATGGATAACATTTGTGTGAGAAACAACAGTACCAGACTTAACAACAGCCTTACCCTGTAAAAGTGTATTGCCTACAATACCAACCTTGATTGTGTTTGTAGAACCAGTTGTACCAAGAGGAGTACCACCAGTAAATACCATAAGGTCGCCATTCTTAGAAATACCTTCAACGAGAGACTTTTCAGCAATATCGTCAAAGAGGGCATTAATGCTCTTCTTTTCAAGACCGATGTACATTGGAGTACAACCCCAGATAAGGTTAAGCTGTCTTAAAGTTCTTTCGTTTGGAGTACATGCAAGAATTGGAGTGCTTGGTCTGTACTTAGCAACGTCCTTAACTGCTCTACCAGAAATAGTGATTGTAGAAATAAGGCTTGCATTTAAGTCCTGTGCAGTAGTACATGCAGAGTGGCTTACAGCAGAAGTGATATTTCTAGCACCAGTAGTCTTTATACGAGAAGCGTTAAATCTTTCGATATAGTCAATAGACTGTTCAGTCTTTTCAGCAATTCTAGCCATAGCCTTAACAGCTTCAACAGGGTAGCTACCGTTAGCAGTTTCGCCTGAAAGCATAACAGCATCAGTATAATCGAAAATAGCATTAGCAACGTCGTTTACTTCAGCTCTTGTAGGACGTGGATTTTCAATCATAGAGTTAAGCATCTGAGTAGCTGTAATAACAGGCTTACCCTTTTCAATACACTTCTTAATGAGGAGCTTCTGTACAAGTGGAACTTCTTCAAAAGGAATTTCAACACCAAGGTCACCACGAGCAACCATAATACCGTCAGTTACTTCAAGGATTTCGTCAATGTTGTCAACACCGTCTCTGTTTTCAATCTTAGAGATGATGTGTACATCAGAACCACCACATTCTTCAAGAACTCTCTTGATTTCAAGAACGTCCTTAGCAGAACGAATGAAAGATGCAGCAATGTAGTCGATACCCATTTCTACACCAAACTTAATATCATCAATATCCTTTTCAGTTAAGGCTGGAAGGTTGATGTGAATGTCAGGGAGGTTAACACCCTTACGAGAACCAAGTTCAGCAGAGTTGTTTACTGTACAGATTACGTCAGAACCCTTAATGTCAACAACAGTAAGACCAACAAGACCGTCATCAATAAGAACAGTAGAACCAATCTTTACATCGTTTGGTAAGTCCATATAAGTTACAGCAACCTTTGTGTTATCGCCTTCGATATCATCAGTTGTAAGAGTGAATTCCTGACCTGCAACAAGAGAAACCTTCTTTGTAGCAAAAGTCTTAATTCTGATTTCAGGACCCTTTGTATCAAGAACGATAGGTACTGGCTTACCTAATTCTTCTCTAGCCTGCTTGAAGTTGTTTATTCTTGCACCATGCTCTTCATGGTCACCGTGAGAAAAGTTAAGTCTAGCAGCACCAATACCTGCTTCGATTAAAGCCTTTAACTGTTCTACATCATTAGACGATGGGCCTAAAGTTGCAACTATTTTGGTTTTACGCATAAATAAAATCTCCTTTAAAAATTGATAAAATATAGTTTAAATTCGTTACAAATTGATAAGCGAACAAATCGCAAAATCACCATACCCTAATATAACATATTTTTCTCGATAATGCTACAAAAAAATTAAAAAAATTTGTTTAAAAACTGGGAATTAGGTGTAAAAGGACCATATAAAGTGCTGTTCCAGTGAAAATACTAATCATAGTGTTTTTTAGTTTTAACTGTAATAGGATTACAGTTATACTTGCTAATACTTCCGGAATAGCGTGGTTACCTGATGTTAAAGTTATGTTTTTAAAGCAATATACAATTATAATTGTTATAATTGCCGGAGGCAAATATTTGCCTAAATATATTATAATTTCCGGTGGTTTTTCCCCTCTGCCAAATATTACGAAAGGAGCTAATCTAGTTCCAAAAGTTATAGCAGCCATTATAAGTATTGAAATTATAAGTTTACCTGTTGTCATCTTTTTCAATCCTTTCTCTTAAAACTACTAAAAGTATAACTGTCATTATAGCCCCACCTAAAAGTATGTTGCCCTTGCCAAAAACCATAAGAGCAAACAATGCTGTGCCAGCACCTATTATGAAAGGATACTTTGTTGTAAATGTTTTAAGCTGAGATGTAAGAATTACTAAGAACAATGCTGTCATAGCAAAATCAAGTCCTGTAGTATCAAATTTTACAACTGAACCGAAAACTGCACCAAGTACACAACCGGCTATCCAGCTTAAATAGTTAATAACTGCTATATAAAAAATGTATTGGTTGGTGTTTACATTTTTTGGATATACCGTACCAGTTAATAGGGCATATGTTTCGTCTGTAAGCAGAAAAATAAGAAAAGGTTTTTTTCTGCCTGTTTTGTTAAATGTTTCTATAAGAGAAAGACCATAAAAAAGGTGCTTACAGTTTATAAGAAATGTTGTTACTATTATTGTTATAAGGGGAGAGTTGTTTTTAATAAAATCAACGGCAATATACTGTCCGGCACCTGCATACATAAGTATTGCCATAATACCGGATGTTATAACCTTTTGTCCTAAAGAACTCATCATAAGCCCAAAGGCAAAGCCTGATGGCAAGTACCCCAATATAACAGGGAGGCTTGTCTTTAAAGCCTCATTTAGTGCTTTTTTATCCATTTTTTCTACCTTCTATCTGACAACAAGAGAGCTTTCGCCTACAAGTTCCTTTAATTCTTCTAAAAGAATGTCATTTAAACTAACATAGCCTTCTCTGGCAGTTGTCATTTTTTGTCCTGTTTTTTCATCGTAAATTATAACTCTTACATCGCCAGCGTGTTTTTTTGTAACGGTGGAAACATCGCTTATTGTAATAGAGCTATCTTTAGGAATTCTTATCCATAAAGTTTGGTTTTTGCGATTAATGTGGTCATAATCGCTTATGGCACTAGCTAAAATACTAGAGCCTTTATCTTCTGAAACAGATGCTCGTCCCTTAACCAGAATAATATTGTTTTCTGTTAAAAAGGCTGAAACACTTGTGTATATAGCAGGAAAGACAATAATATCTATTGTGCCATAAAGGTCCTCAAGAGTAACAAATGCCATTTGCTGATTGCTTTTAGTGTAATGCTTTTTAACAGCAGTTACAATACCACCTACAATAACTTCTGTTCCGTCTGTAATTTTGTTTGGATTGCTGAAATCTTCTTCTTCAAAGGCAAAATCCAAAGTTGAATTTGAAATGTATTTGCTCAATACCTCGTTATATTCATCAAGAGGGTGACCACTTACATAAATACCTAAGTATTCCTTTTCTTTATCCAATAAAAATCTGTTTTCAAATTCAGGCACATTAGGTAATTCATCTTTGTAATTTTCCTGAGAGCTTTCTCCACCTAATTGGAAAAGGCTCATCTGTCCCTCAATGTTGGATTTTTTTCTGGAATTAAGTCCGTCATACATTTTCTTGTAACTCTGTATATACTGACTTCTCTTTCCTCCAAGGGAGTCAAAAGCACCGGCATAAATAAGACTTTCAATGGTTTTGCTGTTTATGTTGCTACCCATTCTGTCTAAGAATTGATGAAGACTTTTGAAATTTCCCTCATTACTTCTATTTTTCATTATAGATGTAATATTGTTAGAACCTACACCCTTTATAGCTGAAAGTCCAAAGCGTATATTTCCGTCAGAAACACTAAAGTTGCTTAAACTTTCGTTTATATCTGGAGGGAGTATACCAATGTTCATAGCCTTACAGTTGGCAATATAGAGGGCAATTTTATCTGGTCTGTCCTGAACACTTGTCATTAAGGCTGCCATAAATTCGGCAGGGTAGTGGGTTTTGAGCCAAGCTGTTTGATATGCAACAACGGCATAGCAAGCTGCGTGGGATTTGTTGAAGGCATACTTTGCAAAGTCTGTCATTTCATCAAAAATAATGTTTGCAATATTTGCAGGAATACCGTTTTTAACACAACCGGGAACACTATCCCCAAGACCGTTTATGAAATTTTCTCTTTCTTTTGCCATAACATCGGCTTTCTTCTTAGACATAGCACGACGTACCATATCACTTCGTCCAAGAGAGTAGCCGGCAAGTTCCTGTACAATCTGCATTACCTGTTCCTGATAAACTATACAGCCATAGGTGTTACGGAGTATAGGCTCAAGGAGAGGGTGAGTGTACTTTATATGGGAAGGATTATTTTTACCGTCAATGTACTTTGGTATAAAGTCCATTGGACCTGGTCGATAAAGTGAAATACCGGCAATAATGTCTTCAATATTGTTAGGTCTAAGTTCCTTCATGAATGATGTCATACCAGGACTTTCCAACTGGAATACACCTAAGGTTTTACCTGATGAAATAAGGTCATAGACTTCTCTGTCGCCATAGTCAATACTATGACCGTCAAATTTAAGACCGTAATTTCTCTCTATTTCCTTAAAGGCATTTTGTATTACTGTAAGTGTTCTAAGACCTAAGAAGTCCATTTTAAGAAGTCCCAGTTCCTCACAAATTGTCATAGTATACTGTGTAGTGATTGCGTTATCCTTTACGTTAAGGTTAAGGGGAACATAATCTTCAACGGGTCTATCAGAAATAATTACGCCTGCTGCGTGAGTAGAAGTGTGACGAGGTAAACCCTCTAACTTCATTGACATATCAATAAGGTGCTTTACAGTAGGGTCTGTGTCGTATATTTCCTTAAATTCCGGATTTTTAACAAGAGCTTTTTCAATAGTAATGTGAAGTTCCTGTGGAACCATTTTGGCAACTCGGTCAACATCGGCATAAGGTATGTTTAATGCTCGTCCTACATCACGAATAGCATTTCTGGCTGCCATTGTACCAAAGGTAACAATTTGCACAACTTGGTCATTACCATATTTTCGTCTTACGTAGTCAATAACTTCCCCACGTCTTTCATAGCAGAAGTCAATATCTATATCGGGCATTGAAACTCTTTCAGGGTTCAAAAATCTTTCAAAGATAAGGTCATATTTAATAGGGTCAATATCTGTTATTCTAAGAGAATAGGCAACTATTGAACCGGCAGCAGAACCTCTACCGGGACCTACACTAATTCCGTTATCTTTGGCGTATTTAATGAAATCCCAAACAATAAGGAAGTAGTCTACAAAGCCCATTTGTATTATAATTGAAAGCTCGTAGTCAAGTCGTTCTTTAAGTTTTGGAGTAACTTCTCCATATCTTTCTTTAAGACCGTTTAAGGCAAGCTCGCTTAAATACTCAACAGCTGTTTTTCCCTCTGGAACATCAAAAACTGGCAATTTGTAGTTACCAAACTCAAATTCTACATTGCATCTTTGAGCAATTTTGTAAGTGTTTTCACAAGCCTGATGAGCATAAGGGAAAAGAGAATACATTTCCTCTGGAGATTTTACGTAGTATTGACCACCTTCATATCTCATTCTGTCTGCTTCATCAACAGTAGTGTTAGTCTGTATACAGAGAAGAATATCGTGTGCTTCGGCATCTTCCGGAGAGATATAGTGGCAATCGTTTGTAGCTACAAGAGGTATGCCTGTTTCCTGATGCATACGCATAAGAGATTGATTTACAGTTTGCTGGTCTACAGAACCGTCCATATGGTCTTGTAATTCTAAGAAGAAATTGTTTTCTCCAAAAATGTTGTTGTATCTTAATGCTACTTCCTTTGCTTTGTCATAGCCTTGTCTTATAATAGTACGGGCTACAGGACCGGCTAAACAAGCACTAAGGGCGATTATGCCCTCGTGATACTTTTCTAAAAGCTCAATATCTACTCTAGGTTTGTAGTAGAAACCGTCCTTAAAACCATAGGATACAATTTTTATAAGATTGTCATAACCCTTGTTGTTTTCTGCAAGAAGGACAAGATGATAATAGAAGTTGTCAGGACTATTTTCCTTGTCAAATCTGCTTTTACTGGCAACATATACTTCACAACCAATAATAGGCTTTATACCCTCTGCTTTGGCAGCTTTATAAAATTCTACACAGCCATACATAACACCATGGTCAGTTATGGCTATACTATCCATACCTAATTCTTTTGTCTTTTTAACAAGCTCTTTTATTTTAGAAGAACCGTCTAAGAGACTGAAACCGGTATGAACATGTAAATGTGTAAAATTTCTAGTGTTTTCCATCTTCTTTCCTCCTTTCAATCGTATTTTTCAGTATATCACAAAATAAGAGGTTATTCAACATTTGGGAAATTGGCAAAAAATATATATTATACTTTTATTTACTGGTTAATTATGGTATTATATTCTTATATTTAAGAGGGTTTAAAAGAAATGGAGGTATTATATGAAAAAATTTTTATGTTGTTTACTGTCAGCGTTGTTGTTTACAACACCTATATATGCAGGTGAAATAAGTGGCGTAGAAAAAATAGGTGGAATAGAAAAAATAGGGGATATTCCTATAGGAAGTATTACAGCAATAGAAAATACAGATTTGGAGTATGTTCCAAGTGTTCATAATGTTAAAAGTGGATTAGATGAGGAATACACTTTTTACAGCCAGCTTTCTGATGAGGGAAAGCAGTATTACGATGCTTTAGAAGAAAATATAATGAAGATGGTAAACGGTAC
>UQYD01000010.1 GCA_900545305.1 uncultured Eubacterium sp. | reverse complement strand
ATTCTTTTTTGTACTCATAGCTATAACGCATTAAAATACCCTCCTTACTGGGTGTCCAGTAAAGAGGGTACATATCATAATTGGGATTTTTTTGTTTATCTAAATGATATTTATTTATTTTCTTTGTCATAAATGTTATAGAAAGATATTCGCCATTCTTTTTGCCCAATTCGTGAATTGTACACATTGGAGCAAAACCACACCTACTGTGGAGAGTAAGACTTGCTGTGTTATTATCTGTAATTACAGCAATAAGCATATGGAACTTAGCAACTCGTTCCAACTCTGCCAACAAAAGAGAGCCAATACCTTTGTGACGGTGGGAACTAGAAACATATACTGAAACTTCAGCAGTAGAATCATAGCCTGAAAAATTACGGAAATGTGAAAGAGATGCCCAGCCGGCAACTGTATTATCTATCTCTGCTACAATTATAGGATAGCCTTCATTGGTATGAGTCTTAAACCAATCTTCAGCTTCGTCAATAGGGCGAGCCTGTTCCTTTAAATTGTAGGTAGTATTTAAAATAGCATTATTCAGAATATCATTTATTTCTGGAACATCATTTAATGTTGCAGGTCTAATTTTAATTTGGTTCATTATAAACACCTCGAACTATATTGTAATTAAAATTGTAGTATTAGTCAATTGATTTTTGTTGATTTTTCAGAAAAAATAGTATAATATTATTTCATTGAGGTGGAATGAGAATATGAAAATGCAGAGGCTACTTAGCTACGTTAGAAGAGCTGTACAAGATTATGATATGATACAAGATGGCGATAAAATTGCTGTAGGAATTTCAGGTGGTAAGGATAGTCTTACTTTGCTTATGGCTTTAAAAGGTTTACAGAGATTTTATCCTAAAAAATTTGAACTAGAGGCTATTACGGTTAGTCTTGGATTTGAAGGTATGGACTTTTCTCCTATACAGAAATTCTGTGATGAATTAGGAGTTCACTATAGTATAGTAGATACCCAGATTGGCGAAATTATATTTGATGCCAGAAAGGAAAAAAATCCTTGTGCCTTATGCTCAAAAATGCGAAAAGGTGCTTTAAATAATAAAGTTGAGGAATTAGGTTGTAATAAAATAGCTTTGGGGCATAACAGAGATGATGTAATTGAAACATTCTTTATGTCTTTGTTTTATGAAGGCAGAATACATTGTTTTAGTCCCTATACTTTTTTAAGTAAAAAGAAAATAGCATCTATAAGACCTTTAATATATGTTCCGGAAAAAGATGTTATTGGTTTTGCCAGAAAGCAGGGTTTACCTATTGTAAAAAATAAGTGTAAGGCAGACGGTAATACAAAACGAGAAGAAATAAAGAACTTTATGAAAAATATGGGGAAGGATTTTGATTACTTTGAAGAAACTGTGTTTAGTGCCATAAAAAGGTCTGAATTAGAGGGCTGGGGTGAAATAAATGAATTTTTACGAACAGGAAAATAATAAAACAGTTTTAAAGACAAGAGAAATAATAAGAGAATTACCAGAATTTTGTAACGAATTTTTCTTAGACTTAAACCAAAATACTTTGCCTAAAACTAGAATGGGATATGCCTATGATTTAAGAGTATTTTTTAATTTCTTGGTTACTGAAAATAAAGAATTTTTGGGTAGAGATATTAAGAGTTTGACTTTAGATGATTTACAAAAAATAAAAGTTGTTGACCTAAATCAGTTTATGGATTACTTGGCTTATTATGTTTCAGAAGAAGATAGTCAGTTGTATTCAAATGGAGAAAACGGTAAGGCAAGAAAATTGGCAGCAGTTAGAAAGCTGTTTAAGTATTTTTATAGAACAGAAAAAATATCTTCAAATCCTGCTGAATTAACAATAACTCCAAAAAGACACGAAAAGGAAATTGTCAGACTTGAGCCTAATGAAGTAGCTGAAATGCTTGATGTTATAGAAAATGGTGCTAATATGACATCAAAGCAAAAGGAGTATTACAACAAGACAAAGACTAGAGATTTAGCTATTGTTACATTGCTTTTAGGTACAGGCTTGCGTGTTTCAGAATGTGTAGGTCTTGATATTGATGATGTAGATTTTGATGTTAATGGTGTCAGAGTTTTAAGAAAAGGCTCAAAGGAAATGATTGTTTACTTTGGGGAAGAAGTTGAAATTGCTTTAAAGGATTACTTGGTGCAGAGAAAAGCTATTGAAACAGCTCCGGAATATGAAAATGCTTTGTTTTTATCAATGCAGAAAAAGAGAATAGGTGTAAGAGCTGTGGAAAAATTGGTTAAAAAATACGCATCACAGGTTACAACCCTTAAAAAGATTTCTCCACATAAATTGAGAAGTACATATGGCACAACATTGTACAGAGAAACAGGGGATATTTACTTGGTTGCCGATGTATTAGGACATAGCGATGTAAATACAACAAAGAAGCATTATGCACAGCAAAGTGATGACAACAGAAGACGTGCAGCAAGAATTGTTAAATTAAGAGAAGAATAAACTTGATTTATAATATAACTTGTGTTATTATTGTTAGGATAATTTAATAGAAGACAGTTCGCGACCCTCCTGTCTATAAATAAAACTAGGCTTAAATTAATTTTTTGATTAATATCCTAGGGACGCATTGCGTCCTTTTTTTATTTTTTAGCAGAGGGTATATACAAAATAGAGGTGGATTATGTATACATTAAAAACAGAGCATAGTTTTGATTCAGCTCATTTTTTAAGTGGATATGAGGGAAAGTGTAGTAATATCCATGGGCATAGATGGCGTGTAGTAATGGAAATTATGGACGATAAACTTGAAAAAGAAGGTCAGCTCAGAGGTATGATAGTTGACTTTGGTTTGCTAAAACAGCAGGTAAAGGATAGTGTAGATTTCTTTGACCATAGTCTTATAATAGAAAAAAATACACTTAAACCTAAGACACTTGAAGCTCTTAAGGAAGAAAATTTTAAAATAATAGAAGTAGATTTTAGACCTACTGCTGAAAATTTTTCAAAATATTTTTATGATGAATTTGTAAAAAAAGGCTATAAGGTAAAGAGTGCAACAGTTTATGAAACACCAAATAACTGTGCAACATATAGCGAGGTATAAAATATGTATAACGTGGTTGAAAAGTTTGTCAGCATAAATGGTGAAAGTAAGTTTGCTGGGCAGTTAGCAGTTTTTATCAGATTCAGAGGTTGTAACCTTAATTGTGTGTATTGTGACACAAAATGGGCAAATACAGCAGATGCACCGGCTGAACAAATGACAAAAGAAGAAATATATGATTATATTAAATCTACAGGTGTCAGAAATGTAACTCTTACAGGTGGAGAACCTCTTTTGCAAAAGGGTATTCAGGAGTTATTGGAATATTTAGCTAAAGATAAAAATATAAGAATAGAAATTGAAACAAATGGTTCAGTAGATATTAAAAATGTAAAAGCTATTGAAAATTGTCCTTCTGTAACATTAGACTATAAAACTCCATATAGTGGAATGGAAAAGTTTATGCTTACAGATAATTATAAATATCTTGATGAAAATGATACAATAAAATTTGTATGTGGTAGCATTGAGGATTTGGAAAAGACTAAAAATATAATTGACACATACAATTTAAAAAATAGATGTCACTTGTATATAAGTCCTGTTTTTGGCACAATAGAATTACCAAAGATAGTTGATTTTATGATTGAAAACAATATGACAGATGTAAATATGCAGTTACAGTTGCACAAGTATATATGGTCACCGGATAAAAAAGGAGTGTAAAATATGATTGATAAAAAGGCAATAGAGGAGCATATTAGAGGAATATTGGTTGCTCTTGGAGATGACCCAAACAGAGAGGGTCTTATTGATACTCCAAAGAGAGTTGCACAGATGTACGAAGAAGTTTTCGAGGGTATGAACTATACAAATGAAGAAATTGCTCATATGTTTGATAAGACTTTTTCAGAGGATTATCGTTCAAGCTCTAGTGATGTGGTTCTTGTAAAGGATATAAATGTTTTTAGTTATTGTGAACATCATATGGCACTTATGTACGATATGAAGGTTTCAGTTGCTTATATTCCAAAGGGTAAAGTTATTGGTTTAAGCAAGATTGCAAGAATTGCTGATATGGCAGCAAAAAGATTACAGCTTCAGGAAAGACTTGGCAATGATATTGCAGAAATTATGGCTATTGTTACAGGTTCAGAAGATGTAGCTGTTATGATAGAAGGTTGCCACAGTTGTATGACAGCAAGAGGGATTAAAAATATTTCTTCAAAGACTTATACAACAACTTTAAGAGGTAAATTTGAAACAGATACAGCTTTACAAATGAGAATTAGGGGGTAATGAAATGAAAGTTTTAGTTCTTTCCAGTGGTGGTATTGATTCTAGCACTTGTCTTGGTCTTGCTGTAAAGGAATATGGTAAGGAAAATGTAGTTGCCTTATCTATTTTCTATGGTCAGAAGCACGATAAGGAATTAAAGGCATCTGATGCAGTTGCAAATTACTATGGCGTAGAACATATTAAGTTAAATTTAAGCTCAATTTTTGACTATAGTGACTGTTCACTTCTTTCACACTCTAATCAGGAAATTGCTCACGAAAGCTACGCAGAACAGATTAAAAAGACAGACGGAAAGCCTGTAGCAACATACGTTCCATTTAGAAATGGTTTATTTATTTCTTCTGCTGCAAGTATTGCACTTTCAAAGGGTTGCAGTAAAATTTTATATGGTGCTCATAGTGATGATGCTGCCGGTAATGCTTATCCAGATTGTAGTCAGGTATTTAATGATGCTATGAATAAGGCTATATATGAAGGCAGTGGCAGACAGCTTGTTGTTGAAGCTCCTTTTGTCAATATGAATAAGGCCGGTGTTGTAAAAACTGGTCTTGAAATTGGTGTGCCTTATGAGCTTACTTGGAGTTGTTACGAAGGTAATGACAAGCCTTGTGGCAAGTGTGGTACTTGTATAGACAGACAGGCTGCCTTTGAGGCCAATGGAACAGTTGACCCACTTTTAAAATAGGAGGAATTATGTCAGGTAGAAATAAAGAAGAATTAAATGGTGTAACACTTTTAGGTAATCAGGGTACAAAATATCCTATGGATTATGCACCGGAAATGCTTGAAACTTTCGTAAATAAGCATCAGGATACAGATTACTTTGTAAAGTTTAATTGCCCTGAATTTACAAGCCTTTGCCCACTTACAGGACAACCGGACTTTGCTACAATATATATTAGTTATGTGCCAGATGTAAAAATGGTAGAAAGTAAGTCTTTAAAATTATATTTATTTAGCTTCAGAAATCACGGTGATTTCCACGAAGACTGTATAAATATTATTATGAAGGACTTAGTTAAGCTTATGGACCCTAAATACATAGAAGTATGGGGTAAATTTACTCCTCGTGGAGGTATTTCTATTGACCCATATACAAACTATGGCAGAAAGGGTACAAAGTGGGAACAGGTTGCTTGGGATAGATTAGCAAATCATGATATGTATCCGGAAAAAGTAGATAACAGATAAAATATATAACGATAGGCGTTTGATTACCAAACGTCTATTATTGTGTATTTACAGATAATTACAATTATTTTGTAAATTTTTTTACTGAAAATTTGCTATATATTTTTACCATAGTAAAAATCTTGTAAAAAGTCAGTTAAATAAGGTCTTTGGACTAAAATATCAATGAAATAATATTTTATTATATACAAAAAGAAGTATATTTATGTTAAAATTGACGAAAATAATAAAATTTTGAAACCCACTTGGAGAGCCGATTACGGTTACTTTTGTCAATTTTTAATATAGATTTTATAGAATAGGCATAATTGTTAAACCAAATTTTTGCTGTTGACACACCATAATTAGAGGGTTATAATATTGCCTGTACGAAAAATTAGGGGGTGCGGTTATGAATACTATGTCAGATGTATGTATTATAAAAAAGGACGGTACTTTAGAACCCTTTGACGAACAGAAAATCGTAGCAGCTGTTACTAAGTCAGCAGCTAGAGTTATGTATAAGTTTAAGGCTGAGGAATATGACAGGATTGTAGAATGGGTTAAGTCACATTTACTTGAAAGCGAATTAAAGAATGTTCCTATTCAGACTATGCACAATTTGGTAGAAAGTGCTTTAGAGGATATAAAGCCTGATGTTGCAAAGAGTTATAGAGATTACAGAAATTATAAGATTGATTTCGTAAAAATGCTTGATGATGTTTATAGAAAAGCTCAGAATATTATGTATATTGGAGATAAGGAAAATTCTAATACAGATTCAGCACTTGTAGCAACAAAGAGAAGTCTTATCTATAATCAGTTAAATAAAGAGCTTTACAAAAAATTCTTTTTGACTAATGATGAAAAGCAGGCAATAAATGACGGATATATATATATTCACGATATGTCTGCCAGACGTGATACAATGAATTGTTGCCTTTTTGATATGGGTAAAGTATTAAAAGGTGGCTTTGAAATGGGTAATCTTTGGTACAATGAGCCAAATTCCCTTGCTGTTGCCTTTGACGTTATTGGTGATGTAGTTTTGTCTACAGCAAGTCAGCAGTATGGTGGCTTTACAGTACCTGAAATTGACAAGATTTTAGCTCCCTATGCAGAAAAAAGCTATGCTAAGTATTATAATGAGATAAAGACTATTATGGAGGATATGAAGGGGAATGTACTTTCTCTTGATGACCTTAAATATATTGAACAAAAAGCTATGAAAAAAATCAAGAGAGATTTTGAACAGGGCTTCCAGGGAATAGAGTATAAACTTAATTCTGTGGGTTCTTCAAGAGGTGATTATCCTTTCATAACAATTACTTTTGGTCTTTCACAGGAACGTTTTGGTAGAATGGCATCAATTACTGCCCTTGAGGTTCATTCAGGTGGACAGGGCAAGAATGGTAACAAAAAGCCTGTATTGTTCCCTAAGCTTGTATTCTTATTTGATGAAAACTTGCATGGTGACGGAAAGCCTTTGGAAGATGTATATAATGCAGCTATTGACTGTTCTTCAAAGACTATGTATCCGGACTGGCTTAGTCTTACAGGTGATAGTTATGTAGCAGAAGCCTATAAGAAATATGGCGTTGTAATTAGCCCAATGGGTTGCAGAGCCTTCCTCTCTCTTTGGTTTGAAAGAGGTGGAATGGAACCTGCTGACGAAAACGATAAGCCGGTTGTAGTAGGTAGATTTAATATTGGTGCTATAAGTTTACACTTGCCTATGATTTTAGCTAAATCTAGGTCAGAAAGCAGAGATTTTTACGAAGTTCTCGACTATTATCTTGAAATGATTAGAAATCTCCATAAGAGAACACTTGATTATTTAGGTGAAATGAGAGCATCTACAAACCCTGTTGCTTATTGCGAGGGTGGTTTCTATGGTGGAAATTTAAAGCCACACGATAAAATTAAGCCTGTTTTAAGAAGTAGTACAGCATCTTTTGGTATTACAGCTTTAAATGAATTACAAGAATTATACAATCACAAGAGTCTTGTAACAGACGGTGCTTTTGCCCTTGAAGTTATGGAATACATAAACAACAAGGTAAATGAATATAAGCACGAAGATAATATTGCTTATGCTATTTATGGCACACCGGCAGAAAGCCTTTGTGGTTTACAGGTTAAGCAGTTCAGAAAAAAATATGGTATAATAGAGAACGTATCTGACAGAGCATATGTTTCTAACAGTTTCCATTGCCACGTTTCAGAAGATATTACACCTATACAGAAACAGGATTTAGAAAAGAGATTTTGGAATTTATTAAATGGTGGAAAAATACAGTATGTTAAATATCCTATTAGCTACAACAAGAATGCAATAAAGTCACTTGTCAACAGAGCTATGGATTTAGGATTTTACGAAGGTGTAAATTTAAGCCTTGCATATTGTGATGATTGTGGACATCAGGAATTGGATATGGATGTTTGTCCTAAGTGTGGTAGCCACAATTTGACTAAAATAGAGAGAATGAATGGCTATTTAAGTTATTCAAGAGTTGGTGGCGATACAAGACTTAATGCTGCCAAAATGGCTGAAATTGCCGACAGAAAAAGTATGTAAAAATAGAGGATTAAAATGAAATATCATAATATAACCCATGACGATATGTTAAATGGTCAAGGGCTTAGAGTTGTGCTTTGGGTTAGTGGCTGTAATCACAGATGTGATGAATGTCAAAATCCTATTACTTGGGATGTAAATAATGGTGTTGAATTTGATGAAGATGCCGAAAAAGAACTTTTAGACGATTTAAAGAAAAATTATGTAGAGGGTGTTACATTTAGTGGTGGTGACCCTCTACATACTCAAAATAGAGATGAAATAACTCGTTTAGCAAAGAAAATAAAAGATGAATTTCCGTCTAAAGATATATGGCTTTATACAGGCTATTTATGGGAAGATATAAAGGATTTAGAAATTGTAAAATATATTGATGTATTAGTTGACGGACCATTCAAAAAGGAAGTTAAGGATATTAAACTTCATTGGAAGGGTTCTGCTAATCAGAGAGTTATTGACGTAAAGAAGACCATAGATAGTGGAAAAGTCGTTGTTTTAGAGGATTAGGAGGACTTATGGATAAGATTGTTTTTGCAAAGGTAAAGGATAATGCACAGATACCGGCAAGAGATAGTTGGAATGCAGGTTTTGATATTTATCCTTGTTTTGAAGAAGAAAGCTTTATTATTGAACCACATACTACAGCTTTAGTTCCTACAGGTATAGCAAGTGCTGTTCCTGAAAATTACTACATTCAGATTCAGGAAAGAGGTTCTACAGGTAGTAAGGGTATTAAATATAGTGCCGGTGTTATTGATTCAAGCTATAGAGGTGAATGGTTCTTAGCTACTACAAATACAAATAATAAGCCTATTCTTATTACTAAAATGAATATTTCATCACTTCCGGAAAATGTAAAAGAGCTTATTGAAAAGGCTTATATCGTATATCCATATACAAAGGCACTTTTCCAAGGTATAGTTCACTGTGTTCATAATGAACTTTCAGTTGAGGAAATTACATTTGAAGAATTACAGAAGATACCATCACAGAGAGGCGATGGCAAGTTAGGTAGTTCTGGAAAATAATAAAAAGCAGAGGTCTTACTCCTCTGCTTTTTTAGTAGTGAAAAATCCGATGGTTTGCCACAGATTACTTTACAATTTTGATTGAAATAGGGTTGTTGAGAGGTGGAAGGCTATCTGTCATAATGTCACCATATTCAACCTTGATTTCAGCATTAACCTTAATATCAGTTAATGCAATATCTTTACCGTCTTCATCAGTTATTTTAGTATCATCGTTAGGGCATAATCTAACTTCGCCCATTACTTCATCATTAAAAATAATTTCATTATCGCCAATTTCAACTACCTTACCTGTAGCCTTAGCGTCAGCTTCTGTAGTTTCTTCACTAGCTGTTTCATCACTTTTAGCAGAAGTAGTAGTTTCTGTGCTATCTTCTGTTACTGTAGTAGTTTCAGTAGATTCTTCAGTAGAGCTTTCTTCTGTTTCATCAAAAATTACAATACCGTTGTCTGTATCATCAACTGTGTAAGCTAAAATGTCGCTGAAAAGTTCAACAGGAACATAAGTAACAGAGTCAATAATAATAGGGGCTTGTCCTAAAGGCATTGGAGCGGTTTTTGCAAAAGTGTAGCCGTCAACACCTGTACGGAAAGTTACATAAAGTGGTAAATCCTCAAGAACTACTGACTTCTGTTCTGCATTCCATTCTACATTTAAGCCTAAAGCTGTTGCAACGGCACGAACAGGAAGTAAAGTTTTACCGTCCTGAGTAATTGCAGTTGCTGTAATTTCGTTGCCATTTACTGTAATGTTTTTAGCAACAGTGGCTGTTGTGCCGGCAATAGCAGACATTGAACCAAGCATTGAAACAGCCATACCTAAAGCGATTGATTTCTTTATAGTTTTTTTCATATAAATTCCTCCTTAATGTTAATCAATTCATAATAATATACGAAGCTGTCTGTATTTTGTTTGCAACTTTATATTGCAATTATATTACAAAAGTATTATTATAGTTTATAGACAAAACAGAATGAAACAGGAGGTTTTGAAATGATAACAAAAAAGATGAAAGCACTTGTTGAAGGTGGTTCAGCTATAAGAGCAATGTTTGAAGAAGGTAAAAAAATGATTGCTGAAAGAGGAGCAGAAAATGTATTTGACTTTTCTTTAGGTAATCCTTCAATCGTTCCTCCAAAGAGTGTAAAAGAAAGTATCATAGATATTGTAAATACAGAGCCTGAAATGGAACTTCACGGATATATGAATAACTCAGGTTATGAAGATGTAAGAGAGGCTATAGCCGAATTTACAAACAAGAGTTATGGTACAAACTTTACTAAGGCTAATATTGTTATGACAGTAGGGGCAGCAGGTGGTATAAATGTTACATTTAAGACTCTTGTTGATGAAGGCGATGAAATTATATGTATAGCACCTTATTTTGGCGAATACAATAGCTATATTTCAAATGCCAACGGTGTAAGGGTAGTAGTAAGCCCTGATACTGAAACTTTTTCTATTAATTTCAAGGAATTAGAAGAAAAGATTTCACCAAAGACTAAGTTCGTTATTATAAATTCACCTAATAACCCTACAGGTGCTGTTTATTCAGAAGAAGACATTAAGAAACTTGCTGGTATTCTTGAAAAGAAACAGGCTGAGTATGGTACAGAAATTTATATTTTCAGTGATGAACCATACAGAGAAATAGCTTTCAATAATACAGAAGTGCCTTATGTAACAAAGTATTATAACAATACTATTGTTGGTTATTCTTATTCAAAGAGCCTTTCACTTCCTGGCGAAAGAATTGGTTATCTTGTTGTGCCAAATGAAATTGCAGACTTTGAAGATGTTATGAGTGGTCTTAATGTTGCTACAAGAATTTTAGGCTTCGTAAATGCACCAAGTCTTATGCAGAAGGTAGTAGCAAGAAATTTAGGCAAAACAGCTGACCTTTCTGTATATGAAGAAAATGAAAAATTACTCTATAATGCACTTGTTGAAATGGGCTATGAAATAGTTGAACCAAAGGGTACTTTCTATATGTTCCCTAAATCTCCTATTGCTGATGATAAGCAATTTTGTGCTGACGCTAAGGAATTTGGTCTTGTGCTTGTTCCAGGCTCAAATTTCGGCTGTCCGGAGCATTTTAGAATAGCTTTCTGCGTAGATAAGGAAAAGATAGAAGCATCACTTCCTAGCTTTAAAAAGGCTATTGAAAAATATAAATAAAAATCAGATAAATAAAAAAATCTGTAGTTGGCTTAATTGCCGGCTACAGATTTTTTTGTATAGAAATTATCTCTGTTAATTGTGGGTTGTCAATCAAGTAATTGGTTCAATTTTTTTAGTTCAATATTAAAAATAAAAAAGGAGGCTAAATTTAGCCTCCTTAAAATTCGATTATTTACTTAATAATTCAATACCTTTTTCAATTCTTGCAATACTTTCTTCCTTGCCAAGAAGTTCAGCTAATTCACTTGCACCACATGGAGAAGTTGGTTCGCCGGAAAGGGCAGTTCTTACAGGCCAGAACATCTGACCATTCTTGATTTCCATTTCCTTTACAAGAGTAAGCATAGCATTGTAAATGCTGTCATTGTTCCATTCCTTTAAGTCCTTAAGAACAGGGAGAACCTTTTTAAGGTTTTCAAGACACATTTCTTCAGTAGTCTTCATTTTCTTGTGAACATAAAGAGCTGTGTCATATTCTGGAAGTGTATCAATAAAGTCAACCTTTTCAGCGATTTCCTTTAATGTACCAATTCTTGTCTGAATATATCCAGCAACCTTTTTAAGGTCAATACCTTCTGTTTTAATAGCAGCCTTTAATTCAGGTTCAGCTAATTCATAGAATTCGTCAAAATCCATTTTCTTAATGTATTCGCCGTTCATCCAAGTAAGCTTTACAATATCGAAAATAGCAGGAGATTTTGAAAGACCTTCAATGCTAAAGTTTTCGATAAGTTCTTCCATAGTGAAGATTTCCTGATTGATAGATGGTGACCAACCGAGAAGGGCAATGTAATTTACAATAGCCTTTGGTAAGTAACCCTTTGCAACTAAATCCTGGAAAGATGCGTCACCGTTTCTCTTAGAGAGCTTGTGGTGCTGGTCTTTCATAACTGCTGGAAGGTGAACATAAGTAGGAATATCCCAACCAAATGCTTCATATAAAAGGTTGTACTTAGGTGTAGAAGAAAGGTATTCAGCACCTCTTACAACGTGTGTAATGTTCATTGCGTGGTCATCAATAACGTTAGCAAAGTTATATGTAGGATAACCGTCAGACTTAATTAAAATCTGGTCTTCCATTTCAGAGTTATCAACAGTGATTGAACCGTATACTTCATCGTGGAAAGTAGTTTTACCTTCCTTAATTTTCTGTCTAATAACGTAAGGTACACCATTTTTAAGGTTTTCTTCAATTTCTTCTTTTGAAAGGTTAAGACAATGTCTGTCATAATGAACAATATCTTCGTGACCAGTGTTAGTCTTAAGGGAATCAAGTCTTTCCTTAGTACAGAAGCAGTAGTAAGCCTCTCCCTTTTCAATTAATTCCTTAGCATATTTGATGTAGTCATTTTTTCTTTCACTCTGAATGTAAGGTCCGTATTCTCCACCTACGTCTGGACCTTCATCGTGTGTAATGCCAGACATTTCTAATGTTTTATAGATAATATCTGTAGCACCTTCAACAAATCTTTCTTGGTCAGTATCTTCAATTCTTAAAATAAAGCTACCACCAGCAGATTTTGCAATTAAAAATTCGTAAAGTGCTGTTCTTAAATTACCAATGTGCATATAGCCTGTTGGGCTTGGGGCAAATCTTGTTCTAACCATTTTTCAATACTCCTTTATATTTTATAATAACTAATTTGTAGTTTCTTCAGCAAAACTAGCTTCTTCAGTAGCATTAACACTGTCTTCGTCTGTATCAGTAGACTGACTGGCTAAAAGCTGTGTCTGAATATCTGTTAAATCCTGTAATGCAAAGTTATGAGCAGGGTCAACAAACTGGTCATCGTCACCTGTTATTGTTTCAAGGGTAGCTGAAGTAATGTGCATAATTGAATAATCAATCATAGACATTGCAATTCCGGCTTTTACCCTTGAATTAGAGGCTTTGGAAATGTTTTCTTCGTAAACCTTTAATTTATCTTTTTCTTCCTGAGTGGCGTGAATATCATCATAAGCCTTGTAGCAAGCATCTATAGACTGCTTAACAAGAGCATCCATATTTTCAGCCTGTTTAGCTATAGCTGCTTTTTCAACATTGAGCTTGTGGTAGCCACTATAAATGTTAAATCCTGACCACAGTACAAGAAGGGCAAGGATACCAACATAAATATATTTTAAATGTATCTTCATAGTAAACCTCGTATATTAAAGTATTTTATCTACGTATTTAAGCTCTAAAAGTTTCTGAGAAAGTCTCTTACCAATGGCTTCATTAGCAGTCTGATTGAAGTGTTCATTATCCAATAAAAATGCTTTTGGTATTTGACCAGCAGCTGCCATTTTCTTATTTTCTTCGTTGAGTTTAAATTTGTTATCTTTTAAAATCTGGTCTCCACATAAGTAAGAGTGTAAGTCAAAATACTTATTGCCAAAGGCAGCAGCAAGGGCTTGGTTGTATTCATTAACCTTTGCAGTATCTCCACTAACAGGACCGACAACAAGGTATTGGTCAGTACCAAGAGCCTTTGTCATCTTCTGATATATTTCAACCATTCTTTCTTTAGTTTCGAGCTTGTCTACACTACCTATAAAGAATATAGAAATATCATTGTTTCTTATACCCATTGCTCTAGTCTGAACAGGTGTAGGCTGATATATAAAAGTTTCATAACCACTTTGTGAACGTGTGAAGTAATATTTGTCATCTATAGAAGATATAACACCTTCAACACCGTTTATAGTAACTGGGTTAAGACCACCATTCTTTGAAAAGTCAGGTGTAAGTTCTGTACCATATTCATTTGTAAGAGTAATTTCAACACTTTGTTTCTTTGCTGGAATATCGCAAGGGCTTATCATCATTGGTACACCACCTTGACGACCGGCAACCATTTCAATATTATCCTTATTACTTGCAACATTGAAAACATATGTCTGGCACGCAGCAGCTATGTAAGCACCAAAAGATGGTGTTTGCTGGTTAGCTGCGATGTTAAAACTATCGCCCCAACAAGAAATACCTACAATGTTTTTATCCTGAAAAACATTGTTTTCCATATTAGGTGTCTGGTCTTCGCCGTATACATTTTTCTTAAAATCATCAACATGAGCATAAGCATTATAAAGTTGGTCATTTATTTTAGCATTATTTTTTGTAATAGGAACAATAACTGAATGGAATACAGCTGCAATAGCAATAATTACTAACAAAAGAATAGAAAGTGCAACTAGAGTCTTTTCCAAGCCAATTCCTTTTAGATTTAAGGAAATTGGAAAAACACTTTTTGATTTTGAATCATTATTTATTTTATTTTTATCGTCTGAATTATTCATTAGTCACCCTCCATAAAAATATCTTCTTTATTTTACACCATTGATATAAAAAAGTCAATTATATAGAGGAAATAAGCCGTAAATTATACAAATATGACAGAGGATAATTGTAAACAAATTTAGTATATTTTAATCAAAAAATGAACTTAAGTATTTAAGTTAAAAAATCAGTCTTTTTTTACAAATTCTCTGATATTAATTTCCTTAATATCCTTTTTGCATATTTCAGAATAAGGGCAATATTTACAAGCTGAAGTATTACTATCATTTTTATTTTGAATAAAAGGGCAAATAGGAATAAGTCCATTAATAATGTCTTCACCTAATTTTTTTAGATTGTTTGCATTAGAGTCTAATACTGTTTTAAATTCATCTTCATCAGAGATAGAAATACTGTAAATATTTTCTTTGGTGCGGATTTCAGGATTTATATATTTTATATTGTAAAAGTTATTTTTTTCAGTATCTTTATTTCTAAGGTCTAAAGCAACTTTCATAGAATCTAAGAATATTCCTTCTGCACCGTAGTAGTATGCTCGTTTATTTGCTAAATTTTTATTTTTAAAGCTGTCAGAGCTTATAGGTTTAAAAATTTCAGAATATAACATAGCAGCTGGTTGCACCTTATGGTGACTGCTCTTTAATTTTTTGTATTTTATAGCAGTATCCTTATCTTCTGTGTTTAATGCTATTTTGTTATCAAAGTATTGATTCAGAAAGTCCACGAAAGCAGATAAATAAGTTGGTAACTGCATTAAAAGCATATTATCTATTTTGTCTGTTGTAAGTTTATGACTATCAGTAGGTTCTATTTTTTCTCTGTCTTTACTTTTATAATCAACAATTTTTACATATGCAGTATCATCATCGTCATATATATCAACTCTGTCTATCTGACCAGTAAAATTAATACTTATGTTATCTTTTATAGGTATTTCAATAGGTGGAAAAGTACCGTCTTTACCAAACTTAACTTCAAAATCAAAAGGCTTAAACAGACTTGTTTCTATTTGTGTAGTTGTTGCAACTATATAGTCAGTTGCAATTTTTTTAACTCTGTTTAATGATTCTAAAGCTGTAAAACTTGTTGTAAAGTTGTCTTTGTCAAGTTCCTGTTTTGTATATTCATCAGTGTACTTTTCAACAAATTTTGAAACAAAGTTTTTGTATTGTGTATAAGTGTTTTTATAGTCTTTTGTGTAATTTTCGTAATCTGTAACCTCTGAATAATCCTTTAATATTGCAGGTAAATTTTCAGAAAGTTCTTTGTAGTTATTTCTCAATACTTTTTCAGTAACAGAATGATAAATATTACCGTAATCCATACTATCTAAGGAGTAAACAGCTCTTTCTTTCAAATCCAGTAAATGTTTCAAGAAATACTTAAAAGGACAACTAGAATAGGTTTCCAATTTTGAAACACTTAAATTTAACTTTTTAACTACGTCTACATCTCCTCTAAGAAGTTTGTCCATAGATTCCTCAGAAAGGTAGTTAGTATCAGTAGCAGATACAGTACTAAGAAGTGTTTTTATTTCCTCTGAGTAAGGCTGGTTATTTAAAGCAAAATATTTATAAAGATTTTTTTCATTGTCATTTAATTCGCCATTACCGGAAATTGTATCAATCAAATATTCAAATGCTGGTCTTTTTGCATTTAAGTAATTTACAAATTTAATATTTTCCAAGGCTTTAGTTGTTTTAATTTCAGGGAAAATATTTTTTATTTTTAGCACTATATCTGATGGAAGTAAATCTCCTTTAGATGGTAAAGCATTTAAACTATAGCTAATATATAAGTAGTCATCAGGTTTTGTAATTGCAAAATAAATGTTTAAAAGCTCTTGATTTATTTTACTTATTATATTTGGTGCAGTTACTATTTTATAGGCAGACACTTCTGCGATTTTTGCACGTTCTTTATCGGTTATAAGGGCAGTATCACTATTTGTTTTTGGTAAAAATCCTTCGTTTGCACCTAAAATAAATAATGCGCTTATTTTTGGTAAACGAGTTCGCACCATATCACCAATTACAAGGCTATCCTGAGTAGGAGGAACCATACCGGCTGTGGCTGTGGAAAGACCTGCTGTCAAAAGTGCATAAAATTCTTTTAAATTTACTTCTTCGTCACCTAAGTTATCCACCATTTTTTCAAAAACGTTTGTTACAGTGTTCCAGACCTGATGATTTAATTCCTGCTGTTCTATAGTCTTATTTCTGGTAGCTGTATTTAGCTTGTTTTGTATGTTTGAAGACTCTAAAAATTCAAAAATCTTTACACTTATTTCTTTGATGGAATATTTTTTGCTAGGTTTTATATCTAATAAAACCTTTAGAGAATTATATACATTCTCTCTGTGAGTATTTATAAGTTTTTTAAATTCATCACTTTTGTTTTTGAAGCCATATTCCCAAGGCTTTTCCCAAGAATAGGTAATACCATGTTCTAATACATAATTTTCCAATGTAGCTGTACTATCATGGGTAATGAATGTTACAAGACCTGTTTTTAAATAGTCAAATACAGCCTTTGGTGACCAGTTAGTATTTATAATTTCAATAGCAGAAAGTATAAATACAGGTAAAATATGATTAGTAATATTTATTCTACTGTCGAGGAAGTTAGGTATATCATATTTCTTTAAACCATAACAAAGAGGAATGTTATAGCTGTCGTCACAGGTTATAATACCTATTTCACCATATTTATAGCCTTTGTTCATAACCATTTCTCTGATAGAGTAGCATAAATTTTCTATTTCATCGTATTTATTGTTAGCTTCTACAATTTCAATATTGTTTACGTTATCTCTATAAGGCTCTGGAAAATGGTTAAGGAAATTTTTGCCCAAATATTCTAATTCAGGAGTTTTAGTATTTTCGTCCTGACTAACTACTGACATTTTAACATTTTTTGTACCAGCCATTTCAGTAAGCCTATTGATACATTTTTTTATTTCATAATATGGTTCTAATAAGTCAATTTTTTCGTAATATGTCTTAGGAGTATCAACTGTGAAAGCTATATTGACGTCATTAGTGTATTTATATAATGCTTCAATAATTTTATATTCCTGAGGAGTAAAGCCATTAAAAGCATCTATCCAGACATAGGCGTTGTCTAAGGCTTTTGGGCGTAGTTCATCAGAGGAAAGTATTTCGTATAGTATATCTAAAATACCGTCAGCAGAAACAAAGCCTTCCAATAGGTTTGAATATTCATTGTATAAAGCAGAAATAGATTTTATTTTTCCAACAAAATCGTCATTAAGACCACTAATTTCACCTTTTTCGTTTTCAATAGAAAGGGCAAAATCTGACAGGTCATCAGATGATATTTGATACTGTGAAAATTCAGTTATTAAAGTACCAAGCTTATCAAGAAAGCCTTGATTTTCCATAACTTTATTGTAGTACAACTTTTCTTTGCCATTTCTTTTTAGGCTATAAGCAGCTTTCTTTAACAGAATGGCTTTATCTATGTTATCTAAAACTACTTTATTCATTGAGCCACATTTTGAGAGTAAGTAGTAGGCAAAATGTTTAAAACCGAATACACGAATATTCATAGATACACAGTTTTTCATTTTAGACAATATATTTTTCTGAGATTGCATTGAAAATTGTTCAGGTACTATATAGAGAATAGTTTTATCTTTATTTTCAGCAGATTGTATTATTTCATTTACACAAGTAAATGTTTTACCACTATTTATTCCACCTAATATATATCGTAATGCCAATGAAGTCACCTCAATCTAATTGTGTTTAAAATTTTAGTATAAATAGATTATAGCATATTGTTGGGATATTTACTAACTGAATTTATACATAATTAAAAAATTGTAAGAATATTATATACCATTAGAAATTTAGGGAGGATAATTTATGCAACCAAAATTTATGGTAGTTAGTTTGGGTAAAATTATTAAAGTGTTAATTGGAGTAATAGTTGGGGCAGGTATTATATTTGCAGTTATTAATTTATTTGGAGGGGAGTCAAAGGCTACATATGCTCCAGGTACATATACGGCAGAAATAATTTTACAGGGAAATCCTATAAATGTGGAAGTAACTGTAAGTAAAAATCAAATAGAAAATGTGGCTTTAAGCAACTTAAATCAAAGTCAAGAGGTGTTTTATCCATCTTTTAGTTCTTGTATTGCAGAAGTATCAAAGGAAGTTGTAGCAAATCAGTCTACAGATTTTCCAAGAAGCAGTGCTTACCCAGTTTCTGAGGATATAATATTGCAGGCTGTTGATAAAGCTTTGGCTCAGGCAAAGAAGTAAATAGAATAATAAAAATTGTTTTTTAGAGGTTTTTTGTCACTTATTTGTCTTTATTCGGCTTTAAAATGTATTTAAGTCGTGTTGAAATATAATTATATGTAAACTATAATTAAAGTATATGTGTAAGTGGGGTGTTAGAGTGGCAAAATCTGAAAAACAAAAGCTGAAACTGCTTTATCTTAAAGATATTCTTTTGGAAAAAACTGATGAAGAACATTATTTAAAAATGGAAGAAATAATTAATCTTTTAGCAGAAAAGGATATTGCAGCAGAGAGAAAAAGTATTTACAATGATATGGAAATGCTTAGAAAATATGGCACAGATGTAGATTCTTCAAGACGCAGTGGATATAGAATTTTAGGCAGAGATTTTGAGACTGCTGAAGTTAAGGCTCTTATTGATGCAGTACAGTATTCTAGGTTTATAAGTAGAAAGAAAACAAGAGAATTAATAGAAAAATTAAAGGGTCTTGTAAGTGAATATGAAGCTAAGTCTATGAGAGTGAACAAGGCACTTACAGAGAAAATAAAAAGTGATAATGAAATGGTTCTTATTGCCATTGATAAAATTATGGAGGCAATAGAGAATAATAAACAAATTTCATTTAGATACTATAGCTGGACACCTGATAAAGAGAAAAAGTATTCAAATGAGGGCAAGCAAAGGGTAGTAAACCCTTGGGATTTGTGTTGGGATAACACTGCTTACTATTGTATGACATCTACACCGGAAAATCCAACAGAGGCCAGAATTTTTAGGGTTGATAAAATGGACAAAGTATCTGTTACAAATAAAGACAGAACTCCTGAAGGTGTTGAAAGGTTTAGGGATTTTAATTCTTTGGAATTTAGTGAAAAGCATTTTTCTATGTTTAATGGAGAAATGAAAAAGGTAACACTTTGCTGTGATAACAATATGGCAAATGTTATTATAGATAGATTTGGTACTGACGTGTCTATGCGAAGATTAGACGATGACCATTTTGTAGTACATATTATGGTAGCTGTAAGTAAACAATTTTTTGGCTGGCTATTTGGATTGGGTTCAGGGGTTAAAATAGTTGAACCGGCAGAAGTAGTACAGCAATATAAAGATATGGCAAAAGAAATATTAGAACAATAGGGATTGAAAAGGCATCTTAGAAATTGAGATGTCTTTTTTGTTCTTATAATGAGCTGAAAGATTAATCCGATGGCTTGGATAGACAAGGCAAATAAAAAAGGTGGACAGAAACTGTCCACCAAATGAATTGTTATGTATATTACTTCTGAACAAGGTGAATAGCGAAACCGCCAATTTCTTCCTTAAGGTAGATAGAAGTAATCTTGCCATCCTTAACAGATGCACTATCCATATCGAATTCGCCACCCATAGCTTCAATGTAACGAATAGCTCTATCTATATAGTTAGTAGCAATAGCGATATGACCGTTCTTACCCTTGAACATCTGCTTTCTAACTTCGATACCCTTAGAAGCGAATACAGCAGAGTTGTGTTCGTCGATAGGGAAGTTGAATAACTGGTTGAACTTGTTAGCTACACCCATAGCAGCCTTGTCATCTTCTGTGTTGATACCAACGTGAAGAACTTCAAGACCAAGCATAGTAGCAACAGCTTCCTTACAAAGAGCAACGATTTCATCGAACTTGCCTTCGTCAATTAACTTACCAGGAACCATCCAGCTACCACCACAGCAGATGATTTTGTTGAATGATAAGTAGCTGTTTACGTTACCAGCATTGATACCACCAGTAGGCATGAACTTAAGGTTAGTGAAAGCAGCAGCCATAGACTTAATCATCTTAAGACCACCAGCAGCTTCAGCAGGGAAGAACTTAACTACTTCAAGACCAAGCTTAACAGCATGGTTAAGGTCAGAAGGGTTAGTTGTACCAGGAGTAAATGGTGGGTAGTTCTTTTCCTGACAGTAAGCAATAAGTTCAGGGTCTAAACCAGGAGATACGAGGAACTTAGAACCAGCAGCAACTGCCTTGTCAGCCTGTTCCTTAGTTAATACTGTACCAGCACCTACGATTAATTCAGGTACTTCTTCAGCCATTCTCTTGATAGCTTCTTCAGCAGCAGCAGTTCTGAATGTTACTTCAGCACATGGAATACCACCTTCAACTAAAGCCTTAGCTAAAGGTACTGCCTTGTCAGCATCGTTGATTACAACAACAGGTACAATACCAATTGCACTTAATTTCTTTAATACATCGTTCATTAGATATATCCACCTTTCATTATTTGTCGCACTTTTTCATGCTTAGGTAAATTGTAGCACTTTTGAAATATAAAGTCAATAAACTTAATTCTTTTTTGCAAAAAATTACATAAATATAACTTAATCAATTCCAAGACCTTGCAATTTCTTCATATGTAGTAGGAATAAGTTTTTTGTTATCAAAACTTATTATTCTGTCGCACATACTTATTGTAGAAGGTTTGTGGGATATAAAAATACAAGTTTTATTATGCAATAATTTAATGTTTTCGATTAACGTCTTTTCTGTGTGTTCATCAAGGGCAGATGTTGCTTCATCAAGGAGAAGAATAGGGGCATCACTTAATAAAGCTCTTGCCACAGCCACTCTCTGAATCTGTCCTTCACTTAAACCTAATCCCCTTTCGCCTACAATGGTTTCCATTTTATCCGGTAAAGAATTTATAAAATCCAGTATAACGGCATTTTTTGCTGCATTTTCGATTTGTTCATCTGTTGCATTTGGTGAAGCAAAGGAAATGTTTTCTTTTATAGTACCTGATAATATAAAATTACCTTGAGGAACATATGAAAACATTCTTCTTGTGCCACTTGTTATATCAATTTTACCAGAGTCGGTTTCGAAAAATATAGAACCACTTTTTGGCTCAATAAGTCCAAGAAAAAGTTTCATCAATGTTGATTTACCTATACCGGAAGGACCGGCAATAGCAACCAACTCACCTTTTTCTATTTTAGCACTGGCATTTGAAAGCACTAAATCATTTTTATATGAAAAAGAAATATTTTCTATATTAATATTCTTCATAGATTCATAAATAGAAGAAACGTTTTCAAGCTGATTTAATTCCTTTTCGTCAGGAAGATTTTCAAGTTCCATAAGTCTTTCAGCAGATGCAGTCATAGAGTAAAATTTAGGTATCAGACCACTGATGTTTGCCATTGGTCCTTTTATTTGGTCTAAAATTTGCAAAAAGGCTGTTAAAGTACCAAATGTAATCATACCCATACTTATATTTAAAGCACCCCATATTAAAGCTATGTAGTAACTACCGGTAAACAACATATATACGCCGGTATTTGCCACATTACTTATGGACTGTTTTTTATACATAAGTTTAAGCATATTTTTTTGTTTAAATAAAAGCCTATCTTTTACTATATCGTCATTTGCAAAGGACTTAATTACCATAATGTTTTCAAAACATTCCTGTATAAAAGAACGTACAACACCATGGGCAGACTGAAGTTCCTTATGAAGATACTTAAAATGCTTGCTATATATCTTTCCTGCAATAAATATAACAACACCAAGAGCCATTACAGCAATAGTAAATCGCCAATCAATGGCAAACAGCACCCAAAGTCCGGCTATTAAACGAGTAAGCAATGAAATAGAAGTAGGCAGAATATTGAGAATACCGTCAATAACTGTATCGACATCAGAAGTAAATCGGTTTATGATTTCTCCTGAATGATATTCATTCAAATTCTGCCATTTCTTACCCAGTAATTTTGAAAATAAACCTTGCTTAATTCTAACATCCATTCTACCGTCGGCTCTGATAAATATATTTGCATATATTATGTTGAGGACACATTGTAAAATAATTATTCCAGCAATTTCTAAAATAGAAAGCAATAAAGAGCCGTCAACATCTTTGGTTGCTATATCCAGCACTCGTTTAGAAACAAGTGCCAGATATATATAGCCAAAAGAAATTATACCAGTAATAACAGATAAAAGAACAACCCAAGGAAGATTGGACTTAGAATACTTAAAAATCCAAAGTAGGGCATTTTTTGAGTTCTTTAATCTCATATATTACTTAGTTTCAGTATAGTGTTCTGAATTCTTTAAGTAGTAAAGAGTTTCTATGTAAGCAAGAACAAGAGGAGCAACACCCTTTGCATCGTTAGAAACGATTGGTTCACTCATATAGTATTCGAATGTACCGTCACGACGTTTGTTGTCATAAGGTCCAAGACCAGAAACAAGACAGATACCATCAAGCTGGAGTTCGCCGTCCTTTTCTGAAAGATACTTGTCACAAGTACCGTTAAATGCCTTTAAGCCGTGCTTGAAGTAAGACTTATCAAGGATACCCATTCTTACACTCTTCATAATAGAGTATGCAAAGATAGCACTACCACTTGTTTCAAGGTAGTTACCTTCCTTACCACCCTGGTCTACTACCTGATACCACATACCACTTGGGTCCTGGAACTTAAGCATAGAGTCAATTAATTCCTTGTAGATTGAGCAAAGCTTGTCCTTCTGTTCCTGGAACTGGTCAGGCATAACTGCAACAGTATCAATAAGAGCCATTGAGTACCAACCTAAAGCTCTAATCCAGAAGTTCTTAGAAAGACCTGTTTCCTTATCAGCCCAGAAAATCTGCTTTGTAGAATCATAACCATGGTAGTAAAGACCTGTCTTAGGGTCTCTCATAATTTCATAAACATTCATAAACTGGTTGAAACTGTCCATAATGTTTTCACAGTTATTAAATTCAGCTTCATACTGAACATAGAATGGCTGACCCATGTAAAGACCGTCAAGCCAAACCTGATATGGGTAGATAAGTTTATGCCAGAAGTTACCTTCCTTAGTTCTAGGCTGGAATTTAACCTGAGAATAAATAGTTTCAATAGCCTTACGATACTTTTCTTTACCTGTGAGTTTGTAAAGTTCGAAAAGTGTCTTACCAGCATTTACGTTATCAATATTGTATTCAAGAGGGTCATATGAATGAATTGAACCATCTTCCTGAACGAAGTAGTCAATAAAACTATCTGCGAATTCAAGGAATTTCTTGTCGCCCTTAATAGCATAAAGGTCAAGAATTGCCTTAATCATACAGCCGTCAATATAGTTCCAAGTAGATGGCTTACCGCTCTTTATTTTTTCAATATTCCAAATAGGTGCCTGTGGTGTACTTTTTTCCAATAACTGGTCAATGTACTTATCTAAAATGTTCATTAGGTTTCTTACCTCCTTAATATTATACAACTACATAATACCACATTTTAACTAATCTAGCAATAGATTTATATTACGATTAGTTGAAAATTAAAAAAATTTACAGTTTTACAATCTATTTCTTAAAAAAATTATGGAAAACATATATATTTTTATGTATGCCAGCACAAAAGTGCTGTTAATGTTATGTTTTTTTGGACAAAAGGAATATTGCACTATAATGATTAAAAGTTTATATATAAAATTAAAATGTAATTTTATTGAAAACAACAAAAAACAGTTGATATAAATTCATTTATGGAGTAAAATAAAATGGATTTGGTCTATTATAGACAAGTATTTTGTACAAAAGAAAGGAGCTTATTATGAAAGTAGAATTAATAGTTCCTTGCTACAATGAGTCTGCTGTTTTACAAATGTTTTATGATGAAGCAGTAAAAGTAGTTGATAGCATAGAGGGTTACGATTTTGGTTTTATATTCATAAATGACGGAAGTAAGGATAACACTCTGGATATTATGAAATCCCTTGCCGAAAAAGATGATAGAGTTAAATATATATCTTTTTCAAGAAATTTTGGTAAGGAATCTGCTATGTACGCAGGTCTTAAAAATTCAAGTGGGGATTACGCTGTTTTGCTTGATGCAGATTTACAGCATCCACCGGCACTTATTCCTAAAATGCTTGAAGCAATGGAGGAGGGCTATGACTGCTGTGCCACCAACAGAGCATCTCGTGACGGTGACCCACCTCTTAGAACTTGGTTTACAAGAAAGTTCTACAAGCTTATAAACAAAATTTCTGAAGTTGATATGCCTGACGGTGCAGGTGACTTTAGAATGATGAGCAGAAATATGATAAATGCTGTACTTGCTATGAGCGAAGTTCAAAGATTTAGCAAAGGTATATTTAGCTGGGTTGGTTTTGACACAAAGTGGATTTCGTTCTACGATGTGGAAAGAGCTGCCGGCGAAACAAAGTGGAGCTTTTGGTCATTATTTAAGTATGCAATAAATGGCATAACAGCCTTTTCTACAGCACCTTTGAAAATAGCAACACTTGTTGGTTCAGTAGTATCAACTTGTTCATTTATTTATTTCATAGGCGTTGTTGTAAAGACTTTAATTTCAGGCAAAAGTGTTCCAGGCTATGCCTCACTTTTGGCAATAATGCTTTTCCTCTGTGGATTTATAATATTGTGCTGTGGTATTTTGGGTGAATACATTGGCAAAATGTATATGGAAGTCAAAAACAGACCTATATATATAATAGGTAAGACTAACATCAAAGACCCAAAGCACGATTACGGGAGGAGATAAATGGTAGAGAAAATAATGGCTAAGCTGTTAAACAGGGAAACCATAAGTTATTTATTATTTGGTGTCCTTGCTACAGTTGTTAGTATAGGTTCTTATTATATTTCAAGTAGAATACTAATTAATTTCATTGGCTATGATGAAACTGTAATGTGTTCAAATGTTGTGTCTTGGGTATGTGCAGTTGCCTTTGCCTATGTTACTAATAAAATATGGGTTTTCCAGTCAAAAACTAAAGGATTCAAAGATTTATTGAGAGAGATGTCAGCCTTTGTAGGGGCAAGACTTTTCTCCTTTGGTTTTGAAATGGCTTGGATGTACATAACTGCTATACTTATAGGAATAAATGACACAATATGCAAAATACTTGCACAGTTTGCTATTGTAGTTATGAATTATGTATTTAGTAAATTATTTATATTCAAAAAATAAGGAGAAAGAAAATGGGTTATCAAAGTAAAAAGAAAAAGCAATTTGTTTCTTTTGCTGACGGTGGAAGTATTGAACTACCATCTTACGAAAGAAATAAAAATTGGTTTTTGGAAAACAAATTTGTTATTTTAACATTTTTTGTTGCTGCACTTATTATGTGTGCAACTTATTGGTTCAGAGGAGTATATCCTTTTGGCGACCAGATTGTTTTAAAGGTTGACTTGTATCATCAGTATGGACCTTTCCACGAAGAATTAAGAAGTCGTATTTTAAATCACCAGAGTTTGTTCTATAGTTGGGAAGGTGGTTTAGGTAAAGAGTTTTATACACAGCTTGCTTACTATACAACCAGTCCGTTGAGCTTTTTAATATTGCTTTTCCCTCAGGGAAATATGCCTGAAGCTCTTGCACTTTTCATTCTTTTAAAAATTGCTTTTTGTGGTGCGTTTTTTGCATACTACCTTAAGGAATCTTTTAAGAGAAATGATATGAGTATTGTTGTATTTGGTGTTTTCTATGCCTTTACAGCTTTCGTAACTGGCTACTATTGGAATGTAATGTGGCTTGATTCAGTTGCATTATTCCCACTTATAGCTCTTGGAATAGAAAAACTTGTAAAAGAAGATAAGCATTTATTCTATTCAATTACATTGGCAATAGTTATTATTGTAAACTTCTATATTGCCTTTATTATTTGTATTTTTGCATCACTTTATTTCCTTGTTATGTTGTTCTCTAACTATGATTGGAAACACGATAAGAAGGTAATGATTTCAAGATTTATAAAGTTTGCTATTGTTTCTATAATAGGTGGTGGTATTTCAATGTTCTTGACAATACCTACAGCCCTTGCCTTAGGACAGACAGCAACAAGTAACACAGGTTTTCCTAAGTTTGAAATATATCAGAATGTATATCAGCTTATTACAAACCACTTCATTGGTGCAAGACCGGTTGTACTTGCCAGAAATGAGGACTTACCAAACGTATACAGTGGTGTTCTTGCAGTTATGCTTGCTCCATTATACTTTGCAAATAAGAGAGTTAATAAAAAAGAAAAAATTGGTATGGCAGCACTTTTGATATTTATGCTCTTATGTAGCTGTATCAAGCCTTTGGATTACCTTATCCATGGTGCCCACTTCCCATCTAACTTACCTCACAGATATACATTTATATATAGTTTCATTATGCTTAGACTTGCTTTTGTAGCATTTTGGGATATTAAAAACACTAAGTTAGATATTTTGAATTATGCTTTCATAATTTACACTTGTATAATTCTTTTAACAGAATTTGTACTTGCTCCGAATATTAGTGATATTGATAGAGTTCTTGATAATGGCGATATTGTAATTAATATTGTTGCTATGATTTGCTACATTATACTTCTAAATATTTACAAGGGTACAGAAAGTACAGGTTATGCAACTGTGTTTACAGTATTTTTCGTATTTGCTGTTGCAGAAGCATTGTTCTCAAGCTATGTAGGTCTTGATAGAACAACAAGCAGAGATTCATATGTTAAGTACATTCCTGCAACTGATGAGGCTGTAGCAAAACTTAACGAAAAGGAAAATGGTAATTTCTATAGAACCGAATTTAGAAGATTTACAACTATAAATGATGCAGCATTATATCACTATAGAGGATTTTCACAGTTCTCATCTCTTGCTCCAGGTGGTATTTCAGACTTTATTGGTTCATTAGGTATTGCTGCTACAGGTAACTCTTACAGATACTATGACCCAACAGCTTTAGTTGATGCACTTTTCGATGTTAAATATGTTATGAATAAGGCTGATGATAGTGGTAATGGTGAAATTAAGAATGAACGTTATCATAAGATTGACCAGATTGATAATGTTTGGGTATATCAGAATGATAGAGTTCTTCCTTTAGGATTTATGACTGACTCAAAGATTAAGAATTGGGAAACTAAGGATTCCACTCCTTTCGCAGTTCAAAATCAGTTTATAAATGATGCTGCCGGTGTTAGTGGCGAAATGTTTACAGATGTTCCTATTACAAGCCTTAATAAGACATTTATGAACACAAGAGATGAAGAAGGTAATAATACATTTAAGTATACACTTACTGAACCAGCAAACCTTTCATTAGAACCTACAGTAACTGCTGAAATAGTTTCTGATAAGGACCAGTATTTATTCGTATATGTAGATGCCGGAAATGCTAAGAGAGTTAAGTATGTTACAAACACAGCTAATGAAGATAGAGAACTTAGTGCCGGTAAGAGTTTATTTGATGTAGGTCACGTTTCAAAGGGCGAAAAGATTACTGTTTCATTTGCTCTTACAAACAAGGGTGAATTCGAAAAGACTTACAGAAAAGACGGTACTGTTAAGATTTATGCTGCAAGCTATAATGATTCAGTATTCCAGCAGGCTTATGACAAACTTAATCAGCATACATTCAACATTACAGACTTTAAGGATACAGATATTACAGGTACTATTAATGCAGAGGAAGATGGCGTAATGTTTACTTCAATTCCTTATGTAGATGGTTGGCACGTATTTGTAGACGGTAAGGCTGTTGATAAGGTTGATATTGGTAACAGAGGTGTTATTGGTGTTGACATTACAAAGGGCGAACATACTGTAGAGTTCAAGTTTAAGACTAGAGGTCTTGTACCTGGTCTTGCCATTTCTTGTGTTTCTGTTGTTGCACTTGTAGGCTACACTATTTTCGATAAAAAGAGAAAACAAAAGAATATTCCTGTAACACCAGAAGTTACAGCATAATTCAAGTTTTAGGAGAGAACCTATAAGGTTCTCTCCTTTTTTGTGTTTATCTACACTTTGGCATACAATCTTTCATATTTTTATCCATATCTCTGTCCATTGGTCTGCTACTAGGTTTGTTGCAGTCTTTTGACCTATTAGGACGCATATAGAAAAAGTCGTTGCTATTTAATTTATCTTGAACAATTCTAAGGGCCTCACCAAATCTCTGATAATGAACAATTTCGCGTTCTCTAAGGAACTTTAATGGCTCTAATACATCAGGGTCGTCTGTCATTTTCATAAGGTATTCATAAGTTGTTCTGGCTTTCTGTTCGGCAGCGAGGTCTTCATTGAGGTCTGTTATAGGGTCTCCTTTTGATGCAAGGCAAGCTGCATTGAAAGGCACGCCAGAAGCACTACAAGGATATACACCAGTTCCATGGTCTACAAAATAAGAATCAAAACCAGCAGCCTTAATTTCTTCAGGGTCAGCATTTTCACTAAGCTGTAAGCACATAGCACCTACAATTTCGATATGAGCCAATTCCTAGGTACACTACAGTTGTAAAATTACTTTATAGGGAGTTTGCTATATATTGTTATTTCAATATTGTTGTCAATCTTGGAATAGTATATTTTACTAAAGATGTTTTTAAGTAATTGATTTTTGTTTTTTATATCGTCTAGTTTATTATACAGTTCTAAAATTGTAACAGGCGTATTAATGGGATTTATTTGGTTGGCATTATTTTCAAATTTTTCTTTTTGTAATGTTAATATCTCTATATTTTTTCCCAACATTTGTTTTCGCTCTAAAAAAGTTTCTTTACTGTAGATTTTTTGTTCAAGTAAATCAAAAATGTTACTAAATTGAAGTTTTAGTTTCTTAATTTCCTTATTTATATAGAATAATTCATTGGTGTTGTCTTCTTTTTCGAAAACATTAGGCGAAGTAGTATAGTTAAAATGATTTTCTATAATATTTAGAATACAGTTTTCAATGTTTTTAAGCTCTGTAGCTGTGTTTTGGCAATTAGGATTGTTACACATAAGGTATTGGTATTTATTATTTACAAATCTTCTGACAATGGCTTTTCCACACAAGTTACAGTATAGAATACCTGCAAATGGATTTTTTAATGAAGTGTTATTTACCGGTGTATGAGAGTTTTGCAATAGTATATTTTGTGCTTTTTGAAATGTATCTTCTGATATTAGTGGACTATGTATTCCATTGAATGTGTAAAAATCCTCTTTATTTTTGTATCTTTTGGATTTTACGAAGCCATCTTTTGTAGTTTTGGTAGAATTGGTTTTTTGCCACAGTATTTTGCCTATGTATACGGGATTTTTTAAAATATCTCGTATTGTTGAGGTGCTCCAATTTTCAGAATTTCTTGGTTTTATACCTAAACTGTCAAGGTGTTTACAAATATTTCTTATACCCATAGAATTTGTGTATAAATCAAATATTAATTTTAAAACTTTATTTTCATCAGGGTCTGGTACAAGCTTGTAACCCTTTTGATTTTTAAGTTTTTCCTTTGTATATCCATAGGGAGTTACAGAACCTACAAATTTTCCCTCCTTACAAGAGGCTAGACGGCCGGCATTTAGTCTACGGTTAATTGTTTTGTATTCTCGTCTGCTCATAAATAGTCCAAATTCGAAATATTCCTCGTCAAATTCATTTTGTGGGTCATAAGTTTTTGTAGGTGTTATTATTAATGTATTTGAGTATTTAAAGGCTTGGGCGATAATACCCTGGTCAACAGAATTTCCTCTTGCAAGTCTTTCAACCTCCATTACCAGTACACCATCATACATATTGTTTTCAACTTCATTTAACAATATTTGCATCTGAGGTCTTTGGCTTAAAGTTTCACCAGAAACAACTTCCCTAAATATTTTTGATATGTCATAATTGTGCTTTTGAGCAAGTTCCATTAATGTTTTTTCGTGTCTGTTAAGTATAGTTTCTGTTGATAAACTTTCATAATCTTTGTCAGCTCTGGATTTTCTTAAATACATACAATATGCCATAATATCACCTGAAATACTTTGAGAAAATTATATTTTTTATAATTGAGAATATGAATAAAAAGAGGTGGTTTAATATGAAAAAGACAGAACAAATTGGAAATATAAAAATAATTATAGATGACAGCTATTGCCATAATGAAAATATAGATGATATTTTAAAAGAATGTGGAAAATTGGTAAATACAGTTAATTTAAGGAAAAAAGAAGAAAAATAAAGGGCTTTTGGCTTTTGTAGTTTGACTTTGAACATAGGTTATAGTATAATAAATAGATAATATTTATTGAGAAAGGAGTAAGACATGAAAAGACTTATATTAGAAATTTTGGAAAACAACAGCAGAATAAGTGTAGAAGACCTAGCGGCGATGTTAGGCAAAACACCGGAGGATATTATGGAAGCCATGGCGGAGATGGAAGAAGAAAATATCATCTGTGGCTACAGTACACTTATTAACTGGGATAAGACAGATAGAGAATATGTTACAGCCATGATTGAAGTCAAAGTTACTCCACAAAGAGACAGAGGTTTTGATAAAATAGCTGAAAGAATATATGGCTTTGACGAGGTAAAGTCAGTTTACCTTATGTCAGGTGGTTTTGATTTACTTGTAATGATGGAAGGTAAAAATATTAGAGAAATTTCTTTCTTTATCTCTAATAAGCTTTCTACACTTGATTCAGTTCTTAGTACAGCAACTCACTTCGTACTTAAAAAATACAAGGACCATGGTGTAGTTCTTGAAAAGAAAGATTCGGAAGATGAAAGGATGATTGTTTCACCATGATGAAACCAGAGGATTTTGTGTCATCAAAGGTTAAGGATATGCCTTTTTCCGGCATAAGAAAATTTTTTGATGTAGCAAACGAAATAGAGGGTGTAATATCTTTAGGTGTAGGTGAGCCTGATTTTGATACACCTTGGTCAGTAAGAGAAAGAGCTATTTATACTCTTGAAAAAGGTAAGACTGTTTATACTTCTAATGCAGGTCTTATGGAATTAAGAACAGGCGTAAGTGATTACCTTTTTGATAGACTTGGCGTAAGATATATACCAAAAACAGAATTAATTATTACAGTAGGTGCAAGTGAAGCTATTGACCTTGCTTTTAGAGCAACTCTTAATCCTGGAGATGAAGTTATCGTTCCAGAACCAAGTTTTGTATGCTATAAGAATATTGTAGAATTGGCTGACGGTGTGCCGGTAGTTCTCGATACTAAGGCTGAAAATAATTTTAAAATTACACCTGAAGAACTTATCGAAAAAATTACAGATAAAACAAAGGCTATTATACTTCCTTATCCTAACAACCCTACAGGGGCTTTAATGGAAAAAGAAGATTTGGCAAAAATAGTTGAAGTTTTAAAGGATAAAGACATTTTAGTTATTAGTGATGAAATTTATTCTGAGCTTACATATGGTGGCAAGAAACACGTTTCTATTGCTTCTTTTGAGGGTATGAGAGATAAGACTATTGTTATTAATGGTTTTTCAAAGTCTTATGCCATGACAGGTTGGAGATTAGGTTATGCTGCCGGTCCGGCACCTATTATTTCAGCTATGACAAAGGTTCATCAGTATGCTATTATGTGTGCACCAACTACTAGCCAGTGGGCAGCAGTTGAGGCAATAAGAAATTGTGAGGACTCTATTGATAATATGCGTAAGGAATACGATATGCGTAGACGTGTTATGCGTAAAGGCTTTTTGGATATGGGTCTTGATTGCTTTGATGCAGAGGGTGCTTTCTATTTATTCCCAAGTATTGAGTCTACAGGTTTAAGTTCTGATGAATTTTGCGAACGTCTTCTTTTTGAAGAAAAGGTTGCTGTAGTTCCAGGTACAGCCTTTGGTAAGTGTGGAGAGGGTCATATAAGATGCTCTTATGCTTACTCTATTGATGAAATTAAAAAGGCATTGAAGAAGATAGCTCATTTTGTTGAAAAAGTAAGGAATGAGAAAAATGTATGATGAATTGGTAAAGTTGATTAAAGAAAGCAATAACATAGTTTTCTTTGGTGGTGCAGGTGTTTCTACTGAAAGTCATATTCCGGATTTTAGAAGTGAAGATGGTCTTTACAAGGCTAAAACTAAGTATGGTTATTCTCCAGAAACACTTATAAGCCATTCATTCTTTCAAAGACATACAGATAAATTTTACGAATATTACAAAGAAAATCTTATTTATCTTGATGCAAAGCCGAATGATGCCCATTATGCTTTAGCAAAACTTGAGGAAATGGGAAAATTAAAGGCTGTTGTTACGCAGAATATTGATAATTTGCACCAAATGGCCGGTAGCAAAAATGTATATGAACTTCACGGAAGTGTGTTCAGAAACTACTGTACAAAATGTCATAAGTTCTATGATGTAAATGAAATTATGGCTATGGACGGTGTGCCATATTGTGAATGTGGTGGAGTAATAAAGCCAGATGTTGTTCTTTACGAAGAACCTCTTGATGATGAAGTTTGGCAAAAGGCATTTAAGGCTGTTAAAGAGGCTGATATGCTTATTGTTGGTGGAACATCATTAGTTGTTTATCCGGCAGCTGGCCTTGTAGATATTTATAAGGGCGATAGATTAGTTCTTATAAATAAAAGCCATACCTCTTATGACCATTTGGCAAAGATAGCAATAAATGATAGTATAGGTAAGGTTTTGAAATCGGTTGTAGAGCAACTGTAATTATTTATACAGGAGTAGGGTTGTTTGGCCTTGCTCCTTTTTTGTTAAAAAAAACAATATATTTGACTTTTGTACATATTTTATATACAATGGAAATATAAATTTTTTAAAATGAAGGAGAAGAAAAATGTCAAATGCACAGGTAAAAGGGGAAAGAAATTATGGAATAGAGCTATTCCGTATTTTTTCAATGTTGATGATTGTAATTTTGCACATCAATATGAATGGGGGCTTAATGGGTTGTTTTCCAAATGTAGATGCAAAGTATACAACTTTGTGGTTTGGTGAAACTTTTTGTTTTGCATCTGTAAATTGTTATGCACTTATTTCGGGATATGTAATGTATAACCATAAGGCTACGGCCGGAAAACTGTTGAATATGTGGGGACAAGTTTTCTCTATATCTGCTCTTACTGGACTATATTTTATTATATTTAAAGATGCCAATATTCCGGCAGATAAAATTTCAGATGCTTTCAGACCACTTACACGTTCTCAGTATTGGTATTTTACAGCTTATTTTGGTATGTATATTATTATTCCAATATTAAATGGGGCAATAAATTGGATGGAAAAAGAACTTCATAAAAAAGTATGTGTTCTTATTTTTATTTTCTTTACAATTATGCCTATTGCTTTCAAAAATGACTTTTTTAGAACAGGTAATGGTTCAAGTACATTTTGGCTTTCACTTATGTATATTGTAGGTTCTTATTTTGGTAAGTACGGAGTAAGTGGTAAAAAGTTTAAGCCTTTATTATGTGGTTTATATGGATTAATATGTGCTGTAGTTCTTACAGTAATAGTGGTAGTTTACTCTTATAACAAGGGTGTAGAAACAGGTTACGTAACAGGTCAGTTTGACCACCTTTTCTATACAAATCCTTTAGTTGTTTTAGAATCTGTATTTTTCATTATGTGTTTTTCACAGCTTAAATTTAATAGTAAAAAGGTTAAAACAGTTATAAAGTGGTTTGCATCAAGTTCTTTTAGTGTATATCTTATACATGTTCAGCCTATAATTTTTGATTTTAGATTTAATGGTAAATTTACATTTTTATCACAATTTAATGCTTTTGTTATGGCTATAGAAGTTGTATTGTTTGCAATTCTCATATACATTGCTTGTACAGTTGCAGATAAAATAAGATTATTGTTGTTTAAATATTTACATATTAATGATTGTCTTACTATTATGGGTAATAAATTAGATAGACTTTTCACATTTGTTTTAAATAAAATATAATATGTTTTAAGCACAAAAATAGGAGGTTGTCCAAGTGGACAACCTCCTTTATGTATGTATGCAATATTAAATTAGCAAACCTTAATAGTCCAACCCATATGGTCTTCCTTTTTACCCCACTGAATACCAGTGATTTCATCGTAAAGTCTCTGAGTAACTTCACCAATCTTGTTGTTGTTGATAACACAAACATCATCTTCATAACGAAGTTCACCAACTGGAGAAATAACAGCAGCAGTACCTGTACCGAATACTTCTTCAAGCTTACCTTCCTTAGATGCCTTAACAACATCAGCAATAGGAAGTCTGTCTGTGCAAACCTTGTAACCCCACTTTTCAAGGAGTTCAATACAAGACATACGAGTTACACCTGGTAAAACTGTACCAACACATGGAGCAGTATAAACAACACCGTCAATCTTGAAGAAACAGTTCATAGAACCAACTTCTTCAACATACTTGTGTTCTACACCGTCAAGCCATAATACCTGTTCATAACCAAGGTCATGAGCCTTAACCTGAGATGCAAGAGAACCAGCGTAGTTACCACCACACTTAGTAAAGCCTGTACCACCTGGAGTAGCACGAACATATTCGTCTTCAACGAAAATCTTAACAGGGTTAAGACCACTTTCGTAGTAAGCACCAACCGGAGATGCAATAATTATGAAAGAATAAGTGCTAGATGGACGAACACCAAGGTGTGGTTCAGTAGCAATTACGAAAGGTCTTAAGTAAAGAGAAGTACCTTCCTGAGAAGGAACCCAATCCTTTTCAACTTCAACCAAAGTCTTACAAGCCTGAACAAAATCATCAACAGGGAGAGCTGGAATACACATTCTCTTGTTAGTGTTCTGCATTCTTTCAGCGTTCTTATTAGCTCTGAAAAGCTGAATAGAACCGTCTGGAGTTCTGTAAGCCTTTAAGCCTTCAAAAGATTCCTGAGCGTAGTGGAAAACCATAGCTGCAGGGTCAAGAGAAATTGGAGCATAAGGAACGATACGAGCATCGTGCCAACCCTTGCCTTCAGTATAGTCCATTACGAACATATTGTCTGTGTAATAAATACCAAAGCCTAACTTAGTCTGGTCAGGTTTTTCCTTTGGAGTTGTAGAAAGTTGCATTTTAATATCAAGCATGATATCCCTCTTTTCATAAATATAAAAATCTACTGACTAGATTATATAACTTTTTGCATAATAATGCAAGTAATTTTAAAAATATATTGCCTTACAGAATAATAGATATTATAATAATAGTAGAAATTGTTTAGAAAATAAATGAATAAAGGGTTGATTTTTATGAAGAAAAAGTGTAATAGACTGATTGGTGTAGGATTGGGAACTATTATTACTACATCGTCTATTTTAGGGGTAAATTCCTTTGCAGATATAAAGGATATTACAGGACCTTTACCAGTAATAACAGAAACAACAACTACAAAAGAAGATAAAACAACTACTGAAACAACAAAGGTTGTTACTACTGAAAGAACTACAGAAGCTACTACTGAGAGCAAAACAACAGAAATAACAACAGCTGAAGTTAAGTCTGAAACAACAACTGCACCAATAGTTGAAACATCTACAGACCCTTTGACTGAAATTACAACTGTTAAGATAACAGAAAGTTCAACAGAAACAACAACGAAAGCTCCAGAAAAAGCAGCAACAATCAGAGAATATAACGTAACAATAAAATTAGACGAAACATTGTCATTGGAAAGATATTTGTTATCCGGACAGACTTCAAAACAATTTGCATGGCATACTTCAGATGCAAAAATTGCTACAGCTGATGATAGTGGTTCTGTATATGGTGTAAGAGTCGGCAGTACAACAGTTACAGCTTATAGTGAAGACTATATTTATATATTCCACGTCAGTGTAAATAGTAGTGAAAATTCAGCAGAAAGAAATTTAACTATTTATAATGGTAATGATTGTGACTTATCAAGATATGTGCAACACGATAGTAGAGATTATAACTGGGTTTGCTCTAATACAAGTAGAGCCAAAGTAGATAAATATGGTACTTTCGTAACAAGGGCATCTGGATATGTTGAAGTAACAGCAACATACAACTACAACAATAATTCTAGCGATATAAAGAAATATACTTTTAAAATTACAATAAAGGATAAGCCAAGTGGTGGCAAGGGCACAGTAACTAGATATTTTGATAAAAAGATGACTATACTTGTGCCTACTGGTGAAAATGTAAATTTAAGTAGCTTATTGACAAAAAATCCAAGCAACTATACATGGACAACAAGTAACTCAAATGTAGCAACTGTTAATAAAAATACAGGTAAAATTTTAGGTATAAAGTCTGGCAATACAACCGTTTATGCAGAGGGTACTAATTCTTATGCCTTTACTGTAAGAGTATCTGATGATTATTCTTCTATAATAAAAGAATTAAAGGTAGGAGAAACACTTGATATTTCTAAATATTTGTCAAAGGATATATCTAAATATAGTATTTCAGCTTACGATAGTAAGGTTATTGGTTACTCAAAAGGCATAATTACAGCTAATAGCAATGGTACTAGCTATATTATTTGTGATGGTAACAGAGAAAGTGTTCAGATAATAGTGAAAGTATCAGGTACAGTAAATAATAATACTTCAAAGAACACTACAACAAATAATACAAACAAAACAAACACAACAAGTAAGAGCAATACAACTAATGCAACAAACAAGACAGAAGAAAAGAAAGAAACTACACCAGTAGTTAGTAGTACATCAGCTACATTTAATGATATTTCAGAAAGAGCTTGGGCAGTTCCAGCTATTGAAAAAATGGCATCTAGGAATTTTATTGTAGGTAAAGAAAAAGGTAGATTTGCTCCAGATGAAAAATGTACAAGAGCAGATTTTACTATTGTTCTTATAAAAATGTTAGGTGTTGATAATGAAACACCTGATAGTTCAGCATATTCAGATGTTGATAATGGAGCTTATTTCAGCAAGTATGTTGGGGTGGCTAAAAAGTTGAATATTACAGCTGGAGAAAGCAACAACAATTTCTTCCCTAAGAATAATATTACTCGTGAGGAAGTAATGGCTATGGTTTATAAGGCTCTTGCCTATAAAGGTGTTAGTATGAATACTGATACTTCAATATTGAATTCATATGTAGATGCAAGTCAGATTGCACCAGAATATAGAGAGGCTGTTGCCGGTTTATTAAGTATAAAGGCTGTCAACGGTACATCTGATACTACTATTGACCCAAAGGCATCTATTACCAGAGCACAAATGGCAGTTCTTATGAATAATTTTTATGGGAAAATTGAATAAGTAAATTATTAAAAGTGCTGTTCTTGGGAATGGCACTTTTTGTATCTGTAGTGAGCACATTCCTCTGTACCTATGTCAGTAAGAACGGCTTTTGCCTGAGGTGTTATCATAGAAAATCTTTGACTTAAATATCTTAATGCAGCACCGACCTCACCGTCACAGCCACCGTACTGTGTTATGATAAGTTTTGCAAGGGCAGGGTTAGTATTTTTTATTTTTACTGGGAACTCCATTTTCTTTTCAAAAATCCACACTATTCATACCTCCTAATCAAGTGAAAAATTAAATTTATTTTCCCATGGCCATGGATTGTCAATCCATTGGAAATTCTCTGTTGGAGAGTAAGAACGGAATGAGAAAAGAGGACCTACTGTTTTTTCATATTGAGCTCTAAGATTATCAGCTTCCCTGATTATGCTATTATACTTTGCTATAGCATTTGTATCGTCAGGGTGAGTATCAAGAAAAAGTTGCATATCTACAGCCATAAAATCAAGCATTGTTAGACGTTTTAATAAATTTTCTCTATCCATATTACCACTCCTTGTTATAATTATAAAGACCTGTCAAACTAGGAAAAATAGTACCTTCCTTAAGTGCCTCTCTAGGCTCGAAATATCCACAGATTTTTTGAAAAGGTACATATGCTTGTGCAAGAGAAGTAACAGGAATAGGATTTTCAAAAGGAACACAATTATCATCACAACATTTAGATACAAATTTACCAATCATATTTTCACCTCATTAATTATTTGTTGATATTATATTCTAAAATTTATTTTAGGTGAGTGTCATTGACTTAAAATTTGTAAAATGATAAACTAAACAAAAGGAGTGATAGGTATGAAGTTGCTTTTTAAACAAAGACTGTTTTCTTGGTTAGATAGTTATGATATATACGACCAGTTTGGAAATACTGTATATACAGTTAAAGGAAAATTGAGCTGGGGTCATAAGTTACATATAATGGATAAAAATGGTGTACATATAGGTACTGTAAAACAAGTGTGGCTTACATTTTTACCGGCGTTTGAATTATATGAAAACGATAATTATATAGGAAGGGTAGATAAAAAATTGTCATTTTTTAAACCTTCTTATGAAATTGATTTCAACGGTTGGCAAGTATCAGGAAATTTTTTAGAATGGGATTACGTAATAAAAGATAGAACAGGCAAAAAAGTGGCTGTCATAAGCAAGGAACTGTTTAATTTAACAGACACATATGTTATAGATGTTGTAAATGAAACTGATGCACTTTATGCACTTATGTTTACATTAGCTATTGATGCAGAAAAATGTTCAAGAAATGCTAATGCTTAAATAACTCTGATATTGTATTTATTTGAAAAATATGGTATTATTATGGAAAAATATTAGAGGTGATATTATGGGTTGTTTATTGGATTTAATAAAAATTTTATTGAGTATTGCGTTTATTCTTTTTGTGCTGTGGTTGATTTTCTATTGCTTAGTAGGTGTTATAAAGCTAGTTGCCATTGTTGTTTTGATTGTTATTGTGATTGTGGCATTGAAGAAAATATTTTAAATAGAGTGAAAAAGAATTGACTTTTTTGATATAATTGCATATAATAAGTGTGATAGAACCCAACACGCCTCTCAACGATGCGGACCACGTTGGGTCTTTTAATTTTACAGGAGAAATTATTTTAAATTGTCAAAGAAAAGACTTGACTTGAATAAATTATTATTTTAGAGGTTACATATGTAGCCTCTTTTTTTTATATGTGTATAAAATATAGTTTTTAATTAAAAAATTATGATTTTACACCATTAACTATTGTGTTTTTTGTGCTTTTGTGTTTAAATTATATAGATAGAATGGGGAAGGAGCATATATATGAAAAAGAAAATTGCTATTTTACTGAGCTGTGTATGTATTGCCTTTCCAGCTTTGACCTATGCTCAGTCGAATATACAAGTTAAACTTGACGGAAGTTATGTAAAATTTTCCGGTCAAGAACCAACAGTAATAAATAACAGAACGATGGTTCCTTTAAGAGGAATATTTGAAAATTTAGGATACAGTATTGAATGGGATGCCAATACAAAGACGGCTACCTTGAATAAGGATAATAAATCTATATCAATACAAACTGGAGCAGACAGCTTTAGTGTAAACGGAGTAGGAAAAGAATTAGATGTTCCGGCACAGATTTTAAATGGTTCATTAATGTTGCCTTTAAGAGCTATTGGTGAAGCTGCAGGTCTTTCTGTAGTATGGGACAGTAATTCAAAAACTGTAATAATGACAAATATTGCAGAGGTTAATAATGTATCAACAGATAGTAAGGAAGATATAAAAAAATATTTAGATGGTTATAGTCAAATTGTAAAGTATATGGCATCTTTTGACGAGCTTGCTAGTAATATGTATATGATAACAAGTGATAATGCAGAGGGAAAATTGCCTGAGCTTATTTCAGAGCTTACAATTGTTAGAAGCGATTTAGAAAAAGCTAAGAATGTGCATAATTCTTTAGCAGTTCCGCCGTCATTAACACAGTTACATAACCTTTGTGGTCAATCTCTTAATAAACTTGAGGAACTTTGTGACATATTAAATTCATTATTTAATGGAAAGTTAAGTAATGATGACGCTAAGGGAAAGATTAGTGAAATATTAGAACAAAGCAAGGCTTTAAATACGCAGATTTCCTCTGCCGTAAATAGTATTAAGTAATTGGAGGACGAAATGGAGAACAAAAAGAAATGCCCAGTAGGTGGAAAGGGCATAGGTGGTCAGGCTGTAATAGAGGGCGTAATGATGAGAGGTAAAAAACTCTATGCCTTAGCAGTCAGAACACCTAAAAAGGAAATTGTTGTTGAAAAAACACCTATAAAACCAGCAGCAGAAAAGTGTAAAATTTTAGGTTGGCCTATTATAAGAGGTGTTGTTGCCTTTGTAGACAGTCTTGTAATGGGTATGAAAGTTACAACAAAGTCTGCTACTCTTGCAGGTCTTGACGATATTGAATATGACCAAGAGAGTAAATTTGAAAAGTGGCTTGAAAGTAAGTTTGGAGATAAATTAGCTGACTATCTTATTTACTTTAGTGTTGCAATATCTATTATTTTATGTATTGGTATTTTTATGGTATTGCCTACATTTTTAGGTGGGGCAGTTACAAACCTTTTACACGGCGATGCCACCCTCAGAAGTGTTATTGAGGGTGTTATAAAAATTGTTATTTTTGTTGGATATATGTTTTTAGTGTCTCAGATGAAAGATATTAAAAGAGTGTTTATGTACCATGGAGCAGAGCATAAGACAATAAATTGTTTTGAAAGGGGAGAAGAATTAACAGTAGAAAATGTAAGACATAATACACGTTTCCACAAGAGATGTGGTACTAGCTTTTTAGTTATAGTTATGCTTGTAAGTATTATACTTTTCTTCTTCATCAGAACAGATGTACTTTGGCTCAGAGTTCTTTCAAGAATAATATTAGTGCCCGCTATTGCAGGTATTTCATATGAATTTATACGTTATGCAGGTAAGCACGATAACTGGCTTGTAAATATTATTAGTGCCCCTGGTATTGCTATGCAGATTATTACAACAAGCGAGCCAGATGACTCTATGATTGAGGTTGCTATTGCATCTTTAAATGCTGTACTTGAGGAGGAACCGGAAGAAAATGCCAACAGTTAAGGAAGTTTTAAATGATACAAAAAAACGTCTGAAAGAACAGGGCATTGATACTTTTTCCCTTGACAGTAGCCTTTTGGTAAGTGAAGTTACCGGACTTACTAAAATACAGCTTGTAACTCACGACAGAGATGAAGTTACTGAAGAACAGCTTGACAGGCTTGAAAATCTTGTAGAAGAAAGATTGAAAAATAAGCCTATGCAGTATATTTTAGGTCATTGTGAGTTTATGGGACTTGATTTTAAAGTAACAGAGAATACTCTTATCCCAAGAGGGGATACTGAGAATATAGTTGAGGAGGTTATAGCCACTATAGAAAATAGTGGCTATAATACTGTATTGGATATGTGTACCGGCACAGGGGCTATAGCTATTAGTGTTGCCCACTATACAAAGGCTAAGGTGACTGCCTCAGATATATCTAAAAAGGCTTTAGAAGTGGCTAGGGAAAATGCTCAAAATTTAAATGCAGACGTAAACTTTATAGAAAGTGACTTATTTGAAAACATCAATGAAAAGTTTGATGTTATTGTTTCAAACCCACCTTATATAGAAAGTGAAGTTATACCCACACTTATGGAACAGGTAAAAGATTATGAACCTATGCTTGCCTTAGACGGTGGAAAAGATGGTTTAGATTTTTACAGAAATATTATAAATCAGGCTAATAATTATATTAACCAAAATGGTTGCATAGTCTTTGAAATAGGGTACAATCAGGGGGGACAGGTAAAAAGTCTGTTAGAAAATGCAGGATTTGTTAATATTAATGTTAAACAGGATTTAGCAGGACTCGACAGGCTTGTAATTGGATTTAAATTATGATATACTGACCATATACGAACAGGAGGAAAAAAATGCTTGAAAGACTTGCAGATATAGAAAGAAGATATGAAGAATTATCGGACCTTATAAATGACCCAGAAATCATTGCCGATAATGAAAGATGGAGAAAGCTGATGAAGGAACACAGCGATATTACTCCTATTGTTGAAAAGTATAGAGAATACAAAAAGATAAAGGAAGAACTTGCAGAAGCAGAAGAAATGCTTAATGACAGTTCTATTGACGATGACTTTAAGTCTCTTGTAAAAGAAGAATTTTCTGAAAATAAAAAGAAAATAGTTGATACAGAAGAAGAGTTAAAAATTCTTATGCTTCCTAAAGACCCTAATGATGACAAGAATGTTATTGTTGAAATTAGAGGTGGTGCAGGTGGTGACGAAGCAAATATTTTTGCCGGTGACCTTTATAGAATGTACTCTCGCTATGCTGAAAGAAGACGTTGGAAAACTGAAATTATGTCTGTAAATGAAAGTGAAGCCGGTGGCTTTAGAGAAATTTCATTTATGATTTCAGGTCAGGGTGCTTATTCAAGATTAAAGTATGAAAGTGGTGTTCACAGAGTACAGAGAATACCGGCTACTGAATCCAGTGGTAGAATTCATACTTCAACTGCATCTGTTGCCGTACTTCCAGAAGTTGAGGCTGTTGATGTAAAGTTAAATATGAATGATTGTAGATTTGACGTTTTCAGAGCCAGTGGTAATGGTGGTCAGTGTGTAAATACAACAGATTCAGCTGTAAGACTTACTCACTATCCTACAGGTATTGTTATTTCATGTCAGGATGAAAAGAGTCAGTTAAAAAATAAGGAAAAGGCTTTAAAGGTACTTATGAGCCGTCTTTACGATTTGGAACAGCAGAAACAGCATGATGAAATTGCTAGTGAAAGAAAGAGCCAGATTGGTAGAGGTAACAGAAACGAAAGAATCAGAACATATAATTATCCACAGGGTAGAGTTACAGACCATAGAATTGGCTTAACTTTACACAGATTGGACTCAATTATTGATGGTGATTTGGACGAAATTATGGATGCACTCATTACAACAGAACAGGCTGAAAAGTTAAAAGCCGGCGATGAGGCAATGTAATAAAAGGGTTATATTAAGGGATTTTTTGAAGGAGATGGTAGGATGAACAATATGACAATTAACAAAGAAGAATTTAAGGAACAGCTTGCTAACAACGTGAAAAGCCTTTTCAGAAAGACTGTAAAGACTGCTAGTAATGTTGAGCTTTATAAGGCTCTTGTTTTCACTATCAGAAGTTATATTTCTGATAATTGGGTTAAAACTCACGATGCTTATGACAGCAAGGGTTGTAAGGTTGTTTGTTATTTATCTATGGAGTTTTTAATGGGTCGTTTCTTAGGAAATGCCGTTCTTAATATGTGTGCAAATAACACAGTTTCAGAAGCTTTAGAGGAATTGGGAATTGATTACAATGCTCTTGAAGATGTAGAACGTGACCCAGGTCTTGGTAATGGTGGTCTTGGTAGACTTGCAGCTTGTTTCTTAGACTCACTTTCTACACTTGAATTACCGGCTTATGGCTGTGGTATTAGATACCACTATGGTATTTTTGAACAGAAGATAGAAAACGGTTATCAGGTTGAAAAGCCGGATAATTGGCTTAAAGACGGTGATGTTTGGGGTGTAGAACGTCAGGAATATGCTGTTGATGTTAATTTCTTTGGCGATGTAAAGGCTGTTAAAAAGGAAAATGGCGAATATAAGTTTATACAGGAAAACTGCCAGACTATTGTAGCTATTCCTTATGACTATCCTGTTGTTGGTTATGGTAACAAGACAGTTAATACTCTCAGATTATGGGACGCTCAGCCAAAGGCAGGCTTTGACTTAAAGAGCTTTAATGCTGGTGACTATTCAAAGGCTGTTGAACAGGAAAATATGGCTAGAACTATTACAGAGGTACTTTACCCAGCTGATGAACACTATGCAGGTAAGGAACTTAGATTAAGACAGCAGTACTTCTTTGTTTCTGCTACACTTCAGAGAGTAATTGCTAAGTTCAAGGAACTTTTTGGCAATGATTTTTCTAAACTTCCAGAAAAGTATGCTTTCCAGTTAAATGATACACATCCAAGTATTGCTGTAGCTGAATTAATGCGTATTTTAGTTGATGAAAATGACCTTCCTTGGGATGAAGCATGGGAAATTACAACTAAGTGCTGTGCATATACTAACCATACTATAATGTCAGAAGCCCTTGAAAAATGGCCAATTGAACTTTTCTCAAGACTTCTTCCAAGAATTTATATGATTGTTGAAGAAATTAACAGAAGATTCTGTGATATGCTTATTTCTAAGTTTGGTAATAATCCAGAAAAGATTAGAAAAATGGCTATTGTTGCTGACGGTCAGATAAGAATGGCATGGCTTGCTATTGTTGGTTCACATTCTGTAAATGGTGTTGCAGCACTTCATACAGAAATACTTAAAAATCAGGAACTAAGAGATTTCTATGAAATTTATCCTGAAAAGTTCAATAACAAGACTAACGGTATTACACAGAGAAGATGGCTTGGACACGCAAATCCAAAACTTGCTAGCCTTATTACAAATAAAGTTGGCGAAGGTTGGGAAAAAGACCTTACTAAGTTAAAGGGTCTTGAAAAACTTGCTGATGACCCAATTTTCCAGGCACAGTTTATGGATATTAAGAAGGAAAATAAGATTGCTTTAGCTGATTACTTAAAGAAGACAACAGGTGTAGAAATTAATCCGGATTCTATTTTTGATATTCAGGTAAAACGTCTTCACGAATATAAGAGACAGCTTTTAAATGTTCTTCACGTTTTAAGCCTTTATAATAAGTTAAAGGTAAATCCTGGTCTTGATATTGCACCTAGAACATTTATATTTGGTGCAAAATCTGCAGCCGGTTACAGAATGGCAAAACTTATTATTAAGCTTATTAATTCGGTAGCTGATTTAGTAAACAATGATGAAACTATTGAAGGTAAGATTAAGGTTATATTTGCCGAAAACTACAGAGTAACTCTTGCTGAAAAACTTATTCCAGCAGCTGATGTTTCAGAACAGATTTCTACAGCTAGTAAGGAAGCATCTGGTACTGGTAATATGAAGTTTATGTTAAATGGTGCTTTAACCCTTGGTACACTTGACGGTGCTAACGTTGAAATTAGAGAAGAAGTTGGCGATGAAAACATATTCATTTTCGGTATGAAGGCTGATGAAGTTATTGCAGAATATGCTAAGAATGATTATAATCCTTGGGATATTTACAATATGAATTCTGACGTAAGAAATGTTATGAATATGCTTATTAATGGTACTCTTGATGAAGACAGAGAACTTTTCAGAGATATTTATAATTCACTTCTCAATGGTATTAATGGTAACAGACCAGACGAATACTTTGTTCTCAAAGATTTTGCAGCTTATGCAGAAGCACAGGACAGAATTGACAAGGCTTACAAAGATAAGAAACATTGGGCTAAGATGGCTATTTTAAATACTGCCAATAGTGGTAAGTTCTCATCAGACAGAACTATTCAGGAATATGCTGATGATATTTGGGATTTAAAGCCAGTTCATATTGATTAATTATTAATATTTTAATATTACTAAAGGGCACATCATTTTTGGTGTGCCTTTTTAAGGAGAAATTATAATGTTTTTTATAATGGGAATAAATAGCGACTATAAAAAATTGAATTTTATTCAAAATTTTGTTTGTCCTGATTGTGGCATTGTAGGAGAGTATCAAGTTTTTGTAGCCTACACTGTACTTTCGTTATTTTTTATACCTATTTTTAAATGGGGTAGAAAGTATTACGTACAGACTTCTTGCTGTGGTAAAACCTATAAACTTGATAATGAAGTAGGCAGAGCTATAGAAAAGGGCGAACCTGTAGTTATATCTCAGAATGATTTGGAATACGAAGGTCAAACTCCAGTAATTAAAAAATGCAATTACTGTGGATATGTAACAGAGGAAAATTTTGAATATTGTCCTAAATGTGGAAATAAATTAAATTAAAAAAGCACAAGGTTGTAATGAATTATGTTTCATTATACCTTGTGCTTTAGTTTTAGGCTAAAATATCATTTATTGCATCACAAATGCAATCCGAAATATCAGTTGCCATTACAGAATAAGATGAAAGTTTCTTTTCTGCAATTTCACCTGATTTACCGTTTAAGTAAGTACCCAGACAAGCTGAGTCAAAAGGTTTTAAACCTTGTGCAATAAGTCCGGTTATAACACCTGTAAGACTATCTCCGGAGCCACCTTTACTCATAGCACTTGTACCAGTGGTATTTATACATATTTTTCCATTAGGACTTGCAATTACCGTGTGGGCAGATTTAAGTACAACTACGATATTGTACTTTTTAGCAAAATCCAATGCTACCTGTTGCATATTGTTAGCGATTTCCTTTACAGATAGTTTTGTAAGTCGGCTCATTTCTTTTAAATGAGGAGTTATAACACAATTCACTTTTAACTTTTTAAGTAAATCTGTATTTTCAGAAAGCATATTAAGTCCGTCAGCATCTATAACTAAAGGTGCTTTTGAATTTTCGATTACATATTCAAGTATTTTTCGGCTATTATCACTTATTCCTAAACCAGAACCTATGGCAATAGCATTTTTGCCATCTAAGGCTGTTGGTATATCAGAATTTAATGTTGTCACTGCCTCGGGTATTGTACAATGGGCGACACTTATTACATGACGAGTAGAACATATATTTACAAGACCACAGCCACATTTATAGGCACTTTTGGCGTTTATAATAGCTGCTCCTGCCATTGTATCACAGCCGGAAATAAAAAGTGCTTTGCCATAAGTACCCTTGTTGGAATTTTCCACACGCTGTGGCAAAAGGTCTTTGGCTGATTTTTTATCTAATGTAAAAATATTATTCTTTGAAATATATGGTATACCTATATCTGAAACAACCAATTTTTTTATATGACTATTTGCAGGATAAAGTAAAATACCTACTTTAGGTAAATGGAAAGTTACAGTAACGTCAGAATTAACAGCAATACCATAGTCCTCTCCTGTGTCAGAGTTTATACCGGTAGGACAATCTACGGAAATAACTGTTTTACCTGATGTGTTAATAATGTTTACTATTTCAGTATATAAGGGACTTAATTGACGGCTTAAACCAGTGCCAATAAGGGCGTCTATAATTAAATCAGCATCTGAAACATCTATTAGGTTAATATTATCTGTGATATAGTGGATATTTGCTTTATAGGCTTTAAGGTAATTGAGATTTTTATTGCAATCTGGAGTAGCTTTGTTAAAATCTCCAACAAAATAGATTTTAACATTAATACCTATAGCCATAAGTTGACGACTTACAGCTAAACCATCTCCGCCGTTATTACCTTTGCCGGCAAAAACTATAACAGATTTTGGGCTAAATTTTAAAACTTCTTTTTTTACACCATAGGCTGCGTTTTCCATAAGTAAAAGTGAGGGAACTCCTTTTTTCTCTATGGCATCAGCCTCAATGGCTTTCATTTGTGCAGTTGTTACTATATCCATAAAATCACTCCTTTGCTTCAATTACAGCAAAAGCAACAGCATTTTCTTTACTATGGGATATAGAAATTGAAATATTTCCACCATTCATTGAGTCAAAAATTTCCTTTGTTTTGTTGTGTAATACAACATAAGGCTTGCCACTTTCGTGTCTTAAAATTTCTATTTCTTTAGGTGAAAAACCTTTAAATCCTGTACCCATAGCCTTTACAACAGCTTCCTTTGCTGCAAAATTTCCAGCAAGAGTTTCATAATTACAATTATGAAAAAGTTGTTGTTCAGATTTAGTATATATTTTGCTTAAAAAAGACTTATTTTCAACAGCTTTTTGTATTCTTGATATTTCAATAATATCAGTTCCAATTCCTATAATCATAAAACACCACCTCTTAACATAAGTATAAACTATTTTAGTAGAAAAATCTATTCAATAATTGCAAAATTATATTTTTTAGGGTATTATATAACAAGGTGATTAGTATGAAGTATGAAATTTTAAAATTACTAAAGGAAAAAAGAGACTATATATCAGGGGAAGAAATGGCAAAACATTTTGGCGTTTCTCGTACTGCTGTATGGAAGAATATTACTAAACTTAAAAACGAAGGTTATAATATTAAGTCAGTAAGTAATAAGGGCTATTTTCTTGAAGAAACAAATGATATTCTCAACATAAGTGAAATTGAATATGACAATACTCTTTTTTTGGAAACTATAGACTCTACAAATGAGGAGTGTAAGAGACAGGCTGTTAAAGGAAAAAATGATGGCTTACTTGTAGTATGTGATTATCAAAGTGCTGGAAAAGGTAGATTGGGCAGAACTTGGGTAGCTGAAAGCCACGATAATCTATGTATGAGTTTTTTGCTTTATCCTGATATAAGCCCAATGAAAGCACCACAGCTTACACTTTTAACAGGTATGGCTGTTTGTGAGGCGATAAAGGAAGTAACAGGCTTAAATGCAGGTATAAAATGGCCAAATGATATATTGGTAAATGGCAAAAAAGTTGTAGGCATACTTACAGAATTAAGTGCTGAAATAGACTGTATAAAATACGTTGTTGTTGGTATAGGTATTAATGTAAATAACAGTGGTTTTAGCGAAGAATTGAAAAGTAAAGCTACTTCAATGTATCTCGAAGCAGGTAAAAAGTTTTATAGAAAAGATTTTATAAAGCCTATTGCTGACAGACTTATGGAATATTATAAACAATTTTGTGTAGAGGGCTTTGCTCCTTTTACAGAAAAGTATAATGCACTTTGTCTTAATATAGGTCAAGAGGTAAAAACTATAGGCAGAGAAGAAATAGAAGGAACAGCCCTTGGGATAAATGCAGAAGGCTGTTTAATGATAAAAGATAGTACAGGAAAGATACACGATGTATTTACAGGAGAAGTATCTTTGAGAAAAAAAGATAACAGTTACATTTAGGAGGAATTATGGAAGATATAAAGGATATATTAAGTTCTGCGTCATTTTATAAGCAGGGCTATTTTTACAATGATAAAATGCCAATATTACCGGAATCAGTAAAGCAGGAATTGAAAATTGCCAATGTTCTTTTGGCTGAAAAGATAAGAGGTATTGCTACAATAGGTTTTTATAAGGATACAGGTGATTTATTTGTGGAAGTAAGAAATCAGGAAGATGATTTTTCTTATGATGAAATAAATGCAAAACTTGAAGTTGCAAGAGTGGAAAAGGAACATGCAGAGCTTTTTAATTCCCTTACACTTTGGTACAAAACTTTTGTAATGGGCAAGGTGACAGAATGAAAATAGGCAATATAGAGACAAAGAATAATGTTTTTCTTGCTCCTATGGCAGGGGTAACAGACCTTGTATTTAGAGTTATTTGCAAAGAAATGGATTGTGGTATGGTGTACTCTGAAATGGTTAGTGCAAAGGGAGTACAGCATAATAACAAAAACACAAAAGAGCTTTTAAAAGTTGACGAAAGAGAAAGACCTGTTGCCATGCAGATGTTTGGCTCTGACCCTGAAATAATGGCTGAAATGGCAAGGAAATTAAATGAGTATGAGGATATAGACATACTTGACATCAATATGGGCTGTCCTGCTCCAAAGATAGTTAAAAATGGAGAAGGTTCTGCCTTGACTTTAAATCCTAAATTAGTTGGAGAGATTATATCTGCTGTTTCAAAGGCATCAGAAAAGCCTGTTACAGTAAAGTTTAGAAAAGGTTTTGATGACCAACATTTAAATGCTCTTGAAATTGGTAAAATAGCTGAAGAAAGTGGTGCAAAGGCTGTTACTATACACGGAAGAACTAGAGAACAGTATTATGCAGGCAAGGCTGATTGGGATATTATTAAGGCACTAAAAGAAGAAATAAAGACAATTCCGGTTATAGGCAATGGGGATATTTTTACACCGGAAGATGCAAAAAATATGCTTGAATATACCGGTTGTGATGCAGTTATGATTGGCAGAGGTTCTCAGGGGAATCCTTTTATTTTCAAAAGAACTGTTGAATACCTTGAAAATGGCATACTACTTCCGGAACCAACTTGGGAAGACAGACTTGATATAGCAGAAAAGCATATGGATATGCTTGCTGATTACAAAGGTGAAGTTATAGGCATAAGAGAAATGAGAAAGCATTTAGGCTGGTATATAAAAGGATTGCCACACAGTGCTGAAATGAGAGTAAAAATAAATGCCACTTCAGGCAGAGAAAATATGAGAGATGTTCTTAATTATATGAGGGAGTTAATAGCCTCTAACAACAATTAATTAAGGTAAGAATGTTGACATTTTTTAACTGTTGATATATAATAAAATAATGTATATTAAATAAGGAGCGATATTATTATGGCTGAAGAAAAGAAGATAATTTTAACAAATGATGGTTTAAAAAAGCTTGAAGAAGAATTAGAAAA
>UQYD01000009.1 GCA_900545305.1 uncultured Eubacterium sp. | reverse complement strand
CTTTTACCCTCAATAGAGGCAGTAAGTGCTGAACCCTCTCCACAAACAAAAGCACCAGCACCCTTGTTTATATGGAAATCAAAATTAAATCCACTACCTAATATATTTTCACCTATAAGACCATATTCCTTAGCTTGCTTTATAGCATTTTCCAGTCTATTTACTGCCATAGGATATTCTGCTCTTACGTAAATATAACCATGTTCTGAACCTGTGGCTATACCGGCAATTATCATACCCTCTATCATTCTGTGAGGGTCACCCTCCATAATACTTCTGTCCATAAAAGCCCCAGGGTCACCTTCGTCACCATTACAGACTATGTATTTTTCATCAGCATCATTATTCTTAACCTGTGCCCACTTTTTGCCTGTTGGAAAACCTCCACCACCTCTGCCTCGAAGCGATGATTCTGTAATAGTATCAATTATATCCTCCGGTGTTATTTCAAAAAGTGCTTTTTCAAGTCCACTGTATCCACCTATACCCAAATATTCCTCTATTGAAGTAGCATCAATGTGACCACAGTGTTCCAAAACTACTCTGGTTTGCTTTGCATAGAAAGGTATATCCTCCTGTTTCACATAAGGCTTACCCTCTACTTTGTAAACAAGCCTTTCTACTATTTCATTTTCCATAATAGTCTTTTCAACTATTTCTTCACAATCAGACAATTTTACTTTTGTATATAAAATTCCCTCAGGTTCAATTCTGACAAGAGGACCCATTTCACAAAATCCATGACAGCCACTTTTTTTTAAACCTATACTATCTCCATGAAGTTCTTTTTCCAGTTCTACAGTACACTTTAAACCCTTTTCTTCTATTAATTCCTTTAATCTGTAGTGTATATCCATTGAGCCACCGGCAAGACAGCCTGTACCACAACAGACAAGTATTTTTCTTTTCTGAGATTTTAAAGCCTTACTATATATTTCTCTAATTTTTCTTAAATCCGTTCTGTTACTTAACATCATTCTCAGCCTCCCTTAACTCTTTAATTAAGGCACTGGCCTTATCTGGTGTCATAGATGGATTAACCTTGTCATTTACTGTCATTGCCGGAGCTAGTCCACAAGCACCTAAACAGCTTACGGTTTCTACAGTAAAAAGCATATCATCAGTCGTTACCTTTTTATCAGTTAAATTAAGCTCGCTTCTCAATCTCTCCAATATAGGCACTGATTTTCTAACGTGACAGGCTGTACCATCACAAACCTTTATAACATATTTCCCCTTTGGCTCAAGAGAAAAATTTTCATAAAACGTAGCAACACTGTAAATAGTAGATGACTTTGTATCTAATTTTTTTGCTATGTATTCAAATATTTCCCTTGGTAAATAGTGATAATACTCTTGTATATCCTGCAAAATAGCAATAATATTAACTGCCGAATTTTCGTGATTAGCAACTATTTCATCAATTTTGCTAAAATCAAAACTTTTTCCCATTAATACACTTCCCTTCTATATACACAATATTATAATTCCCTCTCAATTATTATAATATATTTGTATATTTTTATCAATAAGGAATATTTTTTCTCAATATTATTTCAATTTTGCACAATTTAGAACATTTTTATTACGTAACACAAAAAAGCCCTGCATACAAGTTGTATGAAGGACTTTCCTATATCGCACATTATGAGTTTTTATAAATTTATATTATTCAGTAAATAAAGGAGTTGAGTAGTATCTGTCACCACTATCAGGGAAAATAACTACAATAGTCTTACCCTTACTTTCTGGACGCTTAGCAATTTCAACAGCAGCTCTTAAAGCAGCACCAGCAGAAATACCTACTAAGATACCTTCTTTTCTTGAAATAAGTTTACCATATTCGAAAGCATCTTCATTCTCAACAGGAATAACTTCATCATAAACATCGTGAAGGTTCTTTGGAATGAAACCAGCACCAATACCCTGAATTTTATGTGGACCAGCAACACCCTTGCTAATAACTGGAGAAGTTGCAGGTTCAACAGCAACAACCTTAATGTTCTTGTTCTGCTGCTTTAAGTATTCACCTGTACCAGAAAGAGTACCACCTGTACCTACACCAGCGATGAAGTAATCTACATTACCGTCTGTATCGTTCCAAATTTCAGGACCAGTAGTCTTGAAGTGAGCTTCTGGGTTAGCTGGGTTATCAAACTGGCTAGGAATAAAGCTGTTTTCAATTTCCTTTGCAAGTTCTTCAGCCTTTGCAATAGCACCCTTCATACCCTTAGCACCGTCTGTAAGTACGATTTCAGCACCATATGCCTTTAAGATATTTCTTCTTTCAACACTCATTGTTTCAGGCATTGTTAAAATAGCTCTGTAACCCTTAGAAGCAGCAATAGATGCAATACCGATACCAGTATTACCAGAAGTTGGTTCAATAAGAACTGCACCTGGCTTAATCTTGCCAGCCTTTTCAGCCTGTTCAATAATTTCCTTAGCAATTCTATCCTTTACACTACCTGCTGGATTGAAGTATTCAAGTTTAGCAACAATCTTAGCTTCAAGTCCTAATTCCTTTTCAATGTTAGTTAATTCAAATAAAGGTGTGTTACCAATTAAATCTGCTGTACTCTTGTAAATTTTACTCATAATAATTTCCTCTTTTCTTTCTTTTTATATTAAAATCTCATTTATATTTATATTAAATCAACGTCAAAACACTTTAAACATTAATTGCAACATCTGTCAGTTATTCCGGAAGCTTTAAAAAATCTATTTTTCATTTATACGCCTCTTTTCATATATTTCCTACTTGATATATAGGATTATAGTATTATTATCCCATTTTGTCAAGTCCTATTTTCAATTTTTTCAAAAATTTTTTCTCATTTAAATATTACTTTCCTATTATATGTATTTTTTTACATTAAAATTATACTGAAAAACCTACCATAAACATCAGACTTATAAGTCTAACCTTTAATGGTAGGGTAATAAAACGGTTACTTGTTTGAATTTCTTTTCTTTAATTTTTTCTTTTCGTACATAAGTTTATCAGCTGTGTTTATTATATATTCCATATTTATTTCACTATTCACAGTAAATTCTGAAACACCAATACTGACATCTATTTTACTTGGAAATTCTTTATGGTCATTAAATTCACTCAGTAATTTCTTAAATTTTGCTATAAACTCATTTACTTCTTCTTTAGGTGTTATAACAATAAATTCATCTCCACCATATCTTATACAAGTAATCTTTTTATTTCCGGCAGACTTTTCTAATATTTTCGAAATGACGATTAAAACTCTATCTCCATAAATATGACCATATAAATCATTTATATCCTTAAAATCATCTATGTCAAATACTATTGCTGAAAATTCACCTTTTCTCTTTCTGCTAAGTTTATCTATATACAACTGCATTCTTCTTCTGTTTCCCAAACCTGTTAAAGGGTCTACAAGCATCTCCAAATTTTGAAAACGCAAAAATACAATAAGCATAAACAATAAAAAAGTTAAAAGTATAAAACTATCTTCCCAAAAATAAAGTTGCAATACGATACCTAGAGCTACTAACAACATTCCTGAAAGTATATGCTTACCTTCACTTCTAAAACCTCTATTTCTTGTTATCGCTAAAATTATAACTACAACAGAGGCCAATATGTATGTCATATTTAAAATTACAATTAACCAAAAGCCATCTTCCCTTTGGTATTGATTATTGCTGTTTATACTAAAAAGTATATCAGTAAAACAATTTATAAAAATTAGTATCAAATACAATAAATAAGGAATTGCCGTAATCTGCGAAATAGATTTTTTAGGAGATGTATCATAGAAAATATACATATATTTAAACCACAACAGAGGCACAAGACCATTTAATAAAAAATATATTACAGTAAAAACATAATTAATATAATAACTTCCAAAAAAATTAGTTCCATTAACACAAGATAAAACACCATTACCAAAAATCATTAAAGAAAGTGATGTGGATAATTCTACAACAACTCTCTTGTATTTCGAATTTTGGGGTATATACATTATTTGATTATACAGAACTATTGTCATAACAATAAATTCAAATATTGATATTTCTAAATTGCCAGTTTTTATCACCCATTATCATCCCTCTCTAACTTTCAGTGTAACATAGCAAACTATTTATTTCAATGTTATTATTTTATAGACCCTTTTCTTAATACATAAATTCAATATTTTTCTAAAATATTTTCAAAAAAATTTTTAGAATATTTTTATAGACAATTTTCAAACACCTCTCAAACCCTCATAAATACTGAAAAAATCAGCTTCAAAAAAAAGTTTAAAAAAATTAAAAAAAATGCTTGACATTATGCCCACTTGCTGTTATAATAATTCTTGTCTTCAGGGTTGAAACAACGAAGACAACAGATTAAAAGAGTATTCCAGTTATCTTTTAAATCTTTTATGTCATGGGAGCATAGCTCAGCTGGGAGAGCATCTGCCTTACAAGCAGGGGGTCACAGGTTCGAGCCCTGTTGTTCCCATCCATGGCGAGATAGCTCAGTTGGCTAGAGCACGCGGTTCATACCCGCGGTGTCGAGGGTTCGAATCCCCCTCTCGCTACTAACTTTAAAGTCTTGAGATTTGCTTTTAGCAGGTTTCAAGGCTTTTTTTGTAATTATTAATTTATTTTATATTACAAAACAGTTATTGACATTTGCACTAGAATTCATTATACTTAGTTTACTAAGTAATTGGAGGAGCTATGAATTATATTAAATATGCCGGTCACGATATAAGTAAATTATCCAATAAAATAAGACGAAAAATGGATGCTTTTTCTACTAAGGAAAGTTTTAGTGGTTCTCAAGGTCGAGTATTGCACTTTCTACTAGCACAAACTGAAGATGTTTTTCAAAAAGACATTGAAGAAGAATACAGTCTTCGCCCACCTACAGCAACTGCCCTTTTAAAGAAAATGGAGGAAAACGGATTAATCTTCAGAGAATCTCTACCAAATGATGGGAGAATGAAAAAAATAGTTGTCACAGAAAAAGCTCTACAATATAAGGATATTGTAATGTCAGATATAACTCAATTAGAAGACGAATTAACAACGGACATTTCAGAAAGTGATATGGACATATTTTTTAAAGTAGTAGAAAAAATGCTCAACAATATTTCTTAAAGTTATTACGCTACCATTTAAGGTAGCTATTCTTTACAACAAATACTTAGTAAACTAAAGAAAAGGAGAATATAAAATGAATTCAAAAGGTGTCGATTATTTAAACGGAAAGTTATTTCCAATGATTTTAAAATTTTCAATTCCAGCAGCTATTTCACTACTAATAACCGCCGTATATAATATTGTAGACCGAATATTTGTAGGTAACTTTGTTGGAACATCTGCATTAGCAGGACTATCTGTATGCTTTCCCCTGTCATATATGATGATGGCTTTTGGCTTAATGTGTAGTGCCGGTGGTTCTACATTTTTCAGCCTATTTTCTGGTCAAAATGAATCAGACAAAATGAACAAGTCTTTTGGTAATGCAATGGTACTTGTTTGTATGTTTGAAATATTTCTTAGTATAGTCTTATTATTATTTGCAAATCCCCTTTTAAAAATATTTGGTGTTACAGAAACTGCCTATCCATATGCAATTTTATATTATAGAATTGTAGCTTTAGGTTGTATATTTCAAGGTTTATCTCAATTATTTTGTGATTTTGTTCGTGTATCTGGAAAACCCATACTTGGTATGTGCGTAACCGGTATCGGAGCAATCACTAATATTATCTTGGATGCCATTTTTATTATAGTTTTTAATTGGGGTGTTGTAGGTGCAGCAATAGCTACAGTTGTTGGACAAATTTTTTCTTCTATTTTAGGTACATATCTAGTATTTGGAAATCACACTCAAGTTCACATTTCTAAAAAAATCTTTCATTTAGAAAAATCTTTATGTGTAAAAATTATTTCTTGTGGATTTGCCTTTTGGGTTGCACAAATGGCAATGGGATTTATTAGCCTTGTATACAATAGTCAGCTAGGAAAATATGGTGGAGATATAGCAATTAGTGTCTATGCAGTTATTTCCAGTATTATGACATTTGTAATTATGCCGGCTAGTGGCATTAGTCAAGGTATTCAACCTATTATTGGCAATAACTTCGGTTCTGGTAATTACAAAAGAGTAATGTCAACATTTTATAAAGCAACTTTATTTTCTGTAGGACTTACCTGTCTTATTTGGTTGATAGTGTTATTTTTCCCACATCAAATACTTGCTGCATTTGGTGAAACAGAAGAAATGTTTAAAATAGGAATTACAGGTTTAAGAATAAATTTCTGCATTACTCCTGTACTAGGTTTTGTAATGTTAGCCACAACATTTTTTCAATCAGTAAACAGACCTGTACCTTCTATATTGATAACAATTTTAAGACAGGTAATATTTTTAATCCCATTTATTTATATCTTACCTATGTTATTTAAAATAAACGGTATCTTTTTTGCTCAGCCTATTAGCGATTTAATTTCTACTATATTATCTATATATTTGATTATAAAAGAAAAAAACAGATTAAATACTCTCTTATAAAACATTTATTCTAAAAGCCTTAAAATTTAGTCATACATAAATTTTAAGGCTTTTTCTATACCATATATTTCTTAATAGACTCTATATACTCTCTTGCCAACTTGCTTAAACTGACATTTTTGTGAGTTACAATACCTATTTTCATATTTTCTTTTACATTTAATTTTCGTGCTATAATTTGCTCCCCATTTAATTCCTTATCTATAATACCAGAGCTTATTGTATAGCCATTTAAGCCGACAACCAAATTAAATAGTGTTGCTCTATCTCTAACTTTTATAGACTTTTCTCTTTCCATACTTCCCAATATTTCTTCATAAAAATAGAAAGAGTTATATTGTCCCTGTTCAAAAGATAAATATGGATAAGGTGATAAATCATCTAAATTAACAATTTTCTTTTCAGCTAAAGGGTGTCTATAACTAATAAAAACGTGAGGTTCAGCTTCCATAATTTCTTCAAAATTCAAATTATTTTCCTTAAGCAATTTATTTATAACACTTTTATTTTCACTTGAAAGGTATAATACCCCTACTTCACTTTTTAAAGAACTTACATCACTTATGATTTCATTAGTCTGTGTTTCTCTTAACGTAAAGTCATAATTACTATATCCATACTTCTTTACTACATCTACAAAAGCATTTACAACAAAAGAATAATGCTGGCTAGAAACACTAAATTTCTGTTTATGATTTTTATGGTTAATATATTTATCTTCTAATAACTGAGTTTGCTCTATAATTTGTCTAGCATAGCCTAAAAATTCTTCACCCTCATTAGACACTATAACACCTTTATTTGTACGAATAAATATTTCAATTTGCAACTCATTTTCAAGTTCTTTTATAGCATTTGTAAGGCTAGGTTGAGAAATAAAAAGTGTCTTTGCCGCCTCACTTACAGTTCCTTTTTCAGCAACTGTAATAACATACTTTAATTGTTGTAATGTCATATTTTCACCTCTTTTCACTTATTATATCATACTTACAAAAAAAGAGGTACTTAATAAAGTACCCCTTTAAAAAATTAAAATAATTATTTAATTAAGTTTTGCATACTTCTAAGGCTTATTGCCAAAGTAGAAGTATTATGGAGCATAGCTGATGTTGTAGGCTGAATTATACCGGCAACACCGAGGAAAATAAGTGCAGAATTAAATGCTACAATAGTTCTGTAGTTCTTATTAATTCGTTTCATAAGACTATTACTGATAGCCTTTAATGTAACTATTTCATATAAATCATCAGCACCGATTGTAATATCAGCAATTTCTCTTGCTATTTCAGCACCATCACTTATAGCTATACCAGCATTAGCAGCAGAAAGTGCAGGAGAATCGTTAATACCATCGCCTATCATTATTACCTTTCTACCCTTTGCCTTTTCCATTTCAACAAACTTTGCTTTATCTTCTGGAAGAACTTCTGAATAGTATTCATCTACACCAACCTTTTCAGCTATAGCCTTTGCAGTTCTTTCACTATCACCAGTCATCATAACAACCTTAGATATGCCAGATTTTTTAAGAGCATTTACAACACCCTTGGCTTCTTCTCTTACAGGGTCTTCAATACAAATAACTGCTGCAAGTTCATTTTCAATAGCCATATAAAGGTGTGAATACTCTGGCTTAAGATTTGCAAATACATCCTTTTTATCTTCCGGTATAGTACACTTTTCATCTTCGAATACAAAGTGGTGACTACCAATAATAACCTTTTTATCATTTATCTTCGTAGAAATACCATGGGCAACAATATAATCTACCTTAGAGTGCATTTCCTCATGAGTAAGTTTTAATTCCTTAGCCTTATCTACAACTGCCTTAGCCATAGAATGAGGGAAATGTTCCTCAAGACAAGCTGCAATTCTTAAAAGTTCATTTGCACTAAAGTCATTAAATGGTATTACATCTACAACTGTTGGTTTAGCCTTTGTCAATGTACCTGTTTTATCAAATACTATTGTATCAGCCTCTGCAACAGCCTCAAGATACTTACCACCCTTTACAGTAATATTGTATAAACCTGCCTCTCTTATAGCAGAAAGTACAGAAATAGGCATAGCTAATTTCAATGCACAAGAGAAATCAACCATAAGCACAGATAAAGCTCTTGTAACATTTCTTGTAAAAAGATATACAGCACCTGTACCAAGTAAAGTATAAGGCACTAACTTATCGGCTATTCTTTCAGCTTTACTTTCCAAAGAAGATTTAAGTTTTTCTGACTCTTCAATCATTGTAACTATCTTTTCAAACTTACTTGAACCACCAATAGCCTTAACCTTTACAGTTAATTCGCCTTCTTCAACTACAGCACCTGCATATACATAGCTTTCCTTATGTTTTCTTACAGGTACAGACTCACCTGTCAACGATGCCTGATTTACCATAGCTTCACCGTCAATAACTTCACCATCAAAAGGTATTACATTACCAACATGGACTACAACTTCATCATTAAGTTTAATATCATCACAGGATACAAGCTGTTCAGTATTTTCAACTTTCTTCCAAACCTTGCTTACGTTTAATGACATACTTCTTGCTAAATCATCAACAGACTTTTTATGTGTCCATTCTTCAAGAAGTTCGCCTATGCTTAACAAGAACATTATAGAGCTTGCTGTTGATGTATCATTTCTCAATACTGATACACCTATAGCAGTTGCATCTAATACTTCAACCTGTATTTTACCCTTTAACAATATCTTTGCACCTTTGCAAATATACTTTGCTGATTTCCAAAGTGCAATTATTGCCTGAATAGGCTTAGGAACAAAAAGGAGATTAAGTCCTCTGATAACAACCTTATTTATAAGCTGTTCCTTATAATGTTCATTTAATTCTCTGCCTGAGTTTTCAAGAAAATTCTCAGGAACTCCAGCAGTTTCATATTTAAACTTTTGTAGAGCATTTATAACTTCCTGTCTGCTTCCAACATAATTAATTGTAGCATCACAGTTAATTTCTCTTACCTTAACACCTGTAATATGTCTTTGAGAACTGAGATAAAAAAGAAGTATATCTGCCTCTCTACAAGTCATTCTTTTTTGGTGCATACGAACACGCATACGACCTTTAATTTCATGCTTAATTTCAAATTTCATAAGAATTCCTCATCTCTATAGCAAAAAGCACCCGTATAAACAGGTGCTTAATATGCTTAACAAATATACACTACGCCTTATTCTGTAACTTCTTCCTGTTCATCGTCAGTTGCAGCAACTAAATCTTCTACATCTTCGAAATCATCGTCAATGAAAGAATCTGCAACTCTGTCTTCATTAATCTGCTGAGCTTCTGCGTAAATATCTTCAGCATTTTCCTGAATACTTGTAACAGTCTTCATTACTGTGCTCTTTGCTCTAAGTGCAGCAGCTGTACAATTAGTGTAAAGCTTTCTTGCATCCTTACTAGCGAGAATCTTTACGCCTGCTGTACCGAATAAAACACCTGCAGCAAAAATACCTGTTTTCTTGAAATCAATTTTCTTAAGACATTTTAAACAATCTAACATAACTAGACCTCCTATTTATTTATACTTATATTGTGTGTAAACATCTTTTACACATCTTTCACCATGATTATACAATACTTTACAAAAAAAGGCTCGGCTAACTTATATTATTGATAAATTTTCTCATTAAGACTTATTCACCACATCTACAAGTATTTGCTCTTACACAACGTATCGCCTTATCCTTACAGTATCCACAAGCACTAAGACCCTTTTGTATAATAGTTTTCCAGTTATTATCAGAAAGCTCAATAACTGAATTATCTTCAAATTCTATAGTACAAATATTACTTTCTTCTCCACAAGAAACTTTATAAAAGTTCTTACGACTAATTGCCCCTATTTCCTCAAGCATATTTATAAGTCTGTAAACTGTGGCAAAACCAATATTTTTATTTTTCTTGGATGCCTTATAATAAATCTCTTTACAGCAAGAACAGTCTTCCTCAAGAATAATATCCAAAAGCATTAGTCTTTGCTTTGTAATTCTGCAACCACGGTCCTTTAATCTCTGAACGATAATATCCTTTTTCATATTTGAAACACGATAATCTTCAGAACATTCAGTATCGTAATTTACATTGTTTATATTCTCAGACATCTGCGTCCTCCTTATCTGTTGCAATGACCTCCACAATGTGCACAATCTCCACCACATCCAATGGACTTGCCATTTTTCTTAGCCTTTATCATACTATGAACAATAAGGCAAATTATAACCAAAAGTATTAATCCAACAACAACTGTTCCCATGGGAACACCTCCTTAAAAACATAGGGGACTGCACCGGCAGTCCCCTACTCACACAGATTGCTTATCTTTCGCCGGCAACCTTTTTCATATCAACTTTTAATGTTTTACTTTTCTTATATGGTCTGAAAAGTAAGTAAATAAATGCGATTACAAATAAGAATGCTACTACTGTACCAATTCCGAATACGCCTGTTGTAGCAAATGTACCAATCTGGTAAATGCAAAGAGCAACAACATAAGCAAGAGTACACTGGTAACCAATGGCAACTAAGAACCACTTTGTATTGTTCATTTCTCTCTTAATAGCACCCATAGCTGCGAAACAAGGAGCACAAAGAAGATTGAATACAAGGAAACCATATGCTGCAATTGGAGTCATAACCTGAGCTAAGTTACCCCAGATTTCAGAACCATCTTCTGCAACTTCTGCGAAACCGAAAAGTACACCAAATGTTGCTACTACATTTTCCTTAGCGATAAGACCAGAAACAGCCGCAACTGCCATCTTCCAACCTTCGCCAGCCTTTGTCCAACCAAGTGGAGTAAATATCCAAGCAATAGCAGAACCAATCTTAGCAAGAATACTAGAATTTAATTCTTCTACCATACCAAAGCTTCCGTTTTCCCAACCGAAACTCATTAAGAACCAAAGAACGATTGTAGATAAGAGGATAATTGTACCAGCCTTCTTGATGAAAGACCAAGCTCTTTCCCACATACTTCTTAAAATGTTAGTAACTGTTGGCATATGATATGCTGGAAGTTCCATAACGAATGGAGCTGGGTCGCCAGCAAATAACTGAGTTTTCTTTAAAATAATACCTGAACAAATAATAGCTGCAATACCTACGAAGTAAGAACTTGTTGCAACCCAACCACTGTTACCGAAGAATGCACCTGCAATCATAGCGATGACTGGAAGCTTTGCACCACAAGGAATAAATGTAGTTGTCATAATTGTCATTTTTCTATCTCTGTCATTTTCAATAGTTCTTGATGCCATAATACCTGGAACACCACAACCACTACCAATAAGCATTGGAATAAATGACTTACCAGAAAGACCAAACTTTCTGAAAATTCTATCCATGATGAATGCTACTCTTGCCATGTAACCACAAGCTTCAAGGAAAGCAAGGAAGATGAAGAGTACAAGCATCTGAGGAACGAAACCAAGAACTGCACCAACACCGGCTACGATACCATCAAGGATAAGACCATTTAACCAATCAGCACAACCTACTGCGTCAAGAGCGTTACCAATAATAACTGGAACACCTGGAACCCAAACACCATAGTCAGCTGGGTCTGGTTCGCCAGCATCAACTGTTGCCTGAGCTTCACTCTGAACATCAGGAGTAATTTCTACAGTTTCTTCAACATTACCTTCGTCATCAGTAATATCTACTGTCTTTTCGCCATTCTGGAGAGCTTCAATAATCTGGTCAGCCTTGCCATATTCGCCACTAGCATCTTCATAAGCAGAAGAACCAATACCAAATAAGTGCCAGCCATCACCGAATACACCGTCATTAGCCCAGTCAGTAGCCCAAGTACCAACTGTAGTTACTGAAATATAGTAAACAAGGAACATAACAACAGCAAAAATTGGGAGAGCTAAAATTCTGTTTGTAACAACTCTATCAATTTTATCTGATGTAGTAAGTTTCTTATTCTTAGACTTTGTACAACAATCCCCAATAATTGAAGAAATATATGTATATCTTTCGTTCGTAATAATACTTTCTGTATCATCATCAAACTTATCTTCAAGAGCCTTAATATCTTCTGAAACATTAGGAACACTCTTTAACTGCTGTGCAATCTTGTCGTCCTTTTCGAGAAGTTTAATAGCAAAGAATCTTCTCTGTTCTGCCACAACATCGCTACCTAACTTAGCTTCAACGTTCTTAATTACGTTTTCAACATCTGCTGCAAATTCGTGAACGTGAGTTGCTGCTGATTTATTCTTAGCAAGGTCAACAGCCTTTTCAGCCATTTCCTTAACGCCCTTGTTCTTTAAAGCTGAAATTTCAACTACTGGGCAACCAAGCTTTTTGCTAAGTTTGTCAATATGAATCTTGTCGCCACTCTTTTCAACAACGTCCATCATATTTACAGCCATGATTACTGGAATACCAAGTTCCATAATCTGAGTTGATAAATATAAGTTTCTTTCAATGTTAGTACCATCAACAATATTGATGATTGCATCAGGTCTTTCATTAATAAGATAGTTTCTTGCAACAACTTCTTCAAGTGTGTAAGGTGAAAGTGAATAAATACCTGGAAGGTCCATAATAGTTACGTCCTTATGACCTTTCAACTTACCCTCTTTCTTTTCTACAGTTACACCAGGCCAGTTACCTACGAACTGGTTTGAGCCTGTAAGTCCATTAAACAATGTAGTTTTACCACAGTTTGGATTACCTGCCAAAGCAATTTTAATCATCGTAATACTCCTTTTCTTTGATTTTTATTGAATTAGCCTGCCCTACCTACATTAGTGTAAGCTAACTAATGACTAAAAAAAATTACTCTACTTCAATCATTTCAGCATCGACTTTTCTTAAAGAAAGCTCGTAACCTCTAACAGTTACTTCAATTGGGTCACCTAAAGGTGCTACTTTTCTTACAAAGATTTCAACGCCCTTTGTAATACCCATATCCATAATACGCTTTCTTACAGGACCTTCGCCTGAAATTTTCTTTACCTTAACTGTTTGCCCACAAGCAACCTGTCTAAGATTTTCCATCTTGCCTTTACCTCTTTTCTTAAACCATAATTCTGTTTGCCATATCTTTGCCTATAGCAACTCTTGAATCTTTTACGTTTACAATAAGATTTCCTTCAATTTCAGAAACCACACTTACAGTTCCACCAACAACGAAACCTAAGTTTTCTAAAAATCTTTTGGTATCTTCGTTGCCTCCGACTTTCTTTATTACACTTTCTTCTCCGGTTCCGACCATTGATAACGGCATCATTTCCTCATCTTCTTTCTGTATCTTATTGATAAATTCATTTCATTTACTTAGTTAGTATACCCTAACCTAAGTTAGCTGTCAACAACTTTTTTGATTAATTTTTATCAATAAGCCTCCCATTTTTCAAAATATTATGATTATTTATCTGTTAAAATATCAAAAAAGTGCCTAAAATCGCTTTTTTTACAGCTCTTTTAGACACTTTTATATTTTTTCAAATATTTTTATATTCTTCATATTTCATTATTCTAGGATAATATTTTCTATTGTCGTGATATGACTCTGCTTTTCTTATTTGCCCTAAAACTTGCTCAAGCCTATGTACAGTTTTTTTAATGTCTACATCTCCTATTATATTTGCTAAAGGTGCATCTTCTTCAACTATATTTTTATAATATCTTCTGTCCCGTAGGCAATCCCTTAATTTAGTTGCCAACTTATTTTTATCTGAAACACTTAATTTTTCAATTTCCAACTGATGCAATAAGTCACACTCTAAATTTTCGCACTTTTTCATCATACTTAAAGCTGTAGAGTACTCAATTTCTACCTCTTTCATAAAATTTAAAAACTCTGCCAAATTCTCTGAAGTTAATTTCCTGTTTTTCATATATATTCCTCCTCTCTTTATTTTATTATACTTCTATATAAGTCCCATATTCTGTACTATACAACAAATTTTGACAAAAAAACTGCATACTTAAAAAACTAAGTACGCAGTTTCTTTATCTTTTGTTGACATATATTATAGCTGTATCTACCATAAGTACCAAGCCTAAAATCAAGTATAAATCTACAGCATATACTAACATTCCTCCAATAGCCACACTTCTTACTAAGTTACCTAAGCAAAATGTTGAAACTAATGTTGAAATCATATTAACGAAAAGTCTATTGTTTTTATTAAATATAGACAATGTCGTAACACTTATTAGTAGAGCAAAACTCATTATTGTTGTATATCCTGTACTATTTCCTATTTTATGAATATAGTTAGCATAAATTACAAAGCCACAAATTAAAACACCTATTAAATAGTTCAAACAAATCCTATTTTTATTTATTATACTCATTTTCTTTCTTCCTTTCTCCTTAAGTTCATATATATAATAAACCACAGAAATTAAGAAATCATTAGAAAACAGTAATAATAACGTAAAAAAAGAGAAAGTTAAATTTTAATCATTAACTTTCTCTTTGAGAATTTTTAATTAATGCTACCTAATAATACAATAGCATCTTTTAAATCAACTACACCGTCATTATTTATATCAGCTTTAGTCAACATTGTACTGTCAGTAATAGGCTGAACCCCTGAGCAGTGCTTTAATATTATGGCTACATCTTCTTTATCCAAAACTCCGTCCCCATTCATATCGCCAGTAACTGTTCTATTAATAACTATCTTATTATAAAAAGCTGTTCCTGAACTTGTAGTATCAGTATAAACTATGTAATCTCCGTCATCAGAAACATTAAATGTTATTTTATAATCACCTGTTTTTAATGCCTCTACTGATTGAGTATCTACTGTTGTAAATGTATCATCATCATTTACCTTAGCAAGAGTTAAGGCTACAATATTGCCAGCTTTAGAACTATTATAGTTTACATATACTGTCAATTTATCCTTTGCCTTGGCATTTAAACGAATATAAAAATAATCCAATTTATTTGACTTCGTATTTTTATCAAACTTAAAACCCTTTATGCCACTTGATGTACCATTATGTCTAACAGTAAGGCCATTTACTGTATATACTGTTTTTGTTGCTGTTTTATCTGTCCAGTTACTATCTGTAAAATCCCACTCTAAAGCACTGCCTACAGCATTTTCTGTAGTAGTTTCACTGGAGCTTTCGCTTACTGTTGTAGTTTCTGTTGTGGTTGTAGTAGTACTTTCAGTTGAAGTCTCTGTTACTTTTGTAGTTGTAGTTTCGCTTGAAGTTTCAACAGTTGTTGTTGTAGTAACTTCTGAACCATTATACTCATAACAGCCTATATCAATATTATTAATATTTCTCTCATTACTTAAAATGTCGTATTTACCACTATAAGCAGTTGAATCACCGATATCTATACAAGGAGAATTTTTCAAAAGGCTATATTCATCTCCAAAGTTTGGATTTTCATATATACCTGTTTCTCCTGATGCTGTTTTCCAATTATCAAAGCCTCTAAATGTTTCTCCATATCGTATAACCTTGAAATTACTTGCTGTACGAGTTGAGTAATAACAGTTATTTTTAAATGTTAAATTCCCAGCTAAATCTTCTGTAAATCTAACCTTTATAAGCTCTAAATCATTATCCTTATAGAAAATATTGTTTCTAATGTCTGTTCCACTTGTTTTATTTATTCCAAGTTCAACGCCATAGTCAGAATTTCCATTGTTAACAATGGTATTATTATAGATTTTAGTATTGTAAACAATACCTGTAGCATCGTTATCATAACCACCTACAGAAAGTCCGGCCTGTGTATTATTGTATATTAAGTTATTTTTAACAACTACATTTTTTACTGGATAGTCTGAATATTTAGCGCCCTCTTCTGAACCAATTTCAATACCACCGGAACATTCGTAAACAATATTTCTATCAAAAGTATTATCTCTACCACCGTCATTATAAAGACCATAACTTGTAGCATTAGGACTTACACATTTGCTGACTACATTACCTACAGCCACACAATATCTGGCTTGGTCAAGAGAACTATCTTTACAAGCATTAAAGTGACCGGCAAAGTCAAGACCGATATTTCCAATATTTTCAATTCTGCTGTTTATAACATTTACATATTCACTATTACCATTAACTGTTACTGCCTCATTCCAACCTGTCTGACAATCGTGAACATAGCAATTATCTATAAGTACATTACTTATAGGCACAGAGGCATTATTTCCGTAAAGTATTATTGCATTAGCACCAACCTTTGATGATGTAGGGTCTGGCACATTAATGTTACTGATTTCCACATCTTTTATGATAATGTGATTACCTTGACGCATAAGAATACCATATCCACTATTGGATTTTAAATCCTTGTTGCAAAGTTTAAGACCCTGTATATGTATATAGTTTACCTTTGAAAGTTCTATTATCGCACCACCATCAGTAGGATAATTTGTGTGGTCGAATACAGGCTTTTCATTTGGATAGTTTCTTATTGTAATATAGTTATCCTCTGTACCAGATTTTGTAATAACAATATTTTGGTTGTATGTACCACCTCTAACATATATTGTTTGTCCGGCTTTAGCTTTTGAAATAGCATAATAAACTGTAGCATAGGGACTATCAATAGTACCTTTGTTGCCATTACTTCCGTCTGTTGCAACATAAATAGCATTGTCTACTACTGAATTATCTTCTTTTTGAAGTGACAATATTTTATTTATAAAATTATCATCTCCTCTTAAATCCTCTGCTGTAATAGTTGCTGCAAACAGCTGACAACTAAGCAACCATAACATAGCAGTAAAAAGCATTACCCCTAAGATTTTTTTCATTTTTCTTCCTCCTTTTTTAGAAAAAAATTAACTTCATTAATCAATTTACTATGTACAAAAAAAGGACATAAACTATGCCCTTTCTTATAGATTATTAAATTTTATAATTTCGCTATGCACAAAATACCATTTTCATTTTTTGCTGGACGAAATACTACAAAATCATTTGTATGAACTCCAAAATCCTGCTTTGGTTCGCTAATTAATTTAGCTTTAACCCCTTGCTTTTCAGCTTTTTCACATCTAACCCAAACAGTTTCAGGATTTAATCCGTCTTTAACTAAATATATTATAACATCATCTGGAAAATCTTCGTGTCTGCAACTATCAATTTCTCTTATGCCTCTAGTTTTGTCAACATCTTCTGTATCAGCAAAAAATGTATCAATAGTCTTAAACTTTTCATTGTATTCTTTAAAAAGACTTCTATCTTCGTAAATGCGAATTTCTCTATCATTTACACTAGATTTTCTAAATTTCATTGACACTTCATCATTGCCTAAACCTCTTGAAAGTACACCGTTTTCAAGTTTTCCAGTTGTCAACACTTCAAAAGTAAAGCCCTCTTCGTGGTCAATATATCCGTAAGCAAGAACACCATTATCCTTTTTACTTACATTAAATACCTTTTTTAAGTTCTGTATCTGGTCTGCACATTCTATAAAACAAACTTTATGATAAATATCTCTAAAATTGCAATCCTTTGTCAGCATTTTTTACCTCCAAATTACTTAATTGTTATAATTATACCAATTTATAGACTTTTTATCAATACCTTTTAAAATCATATTAAAAATACCTATACCCATTGAGTACATAAGTAAATTATGTTATAATATCTCCATTGTATTTTTAGATTTTTCGGTATATATAGGAGAAAACAATGGCAAAAACACTTTTTGACACAAAAATTGATATTGTAGATTTAGAGTTTCCAAATAAAGGTGTAGGTTATTTTGGAGAAGAAAACAAAAAAGTAACAGTAAAAAATACTATTCCTGGTCAAACAGTAATAGCTGATGTAAAGAAAAAAAGAAAGAATTTTGAAGGCAGACTCAGAAGTATTGAGAAAAAAGCTGAATACGAAATTGAACCAGCCTGTAAGAATTTTGGGCTTTGTGGTGGCTGTACTTATCAGAATATTTCATATGAGCAGGAATTAGAGTTTAAGAAAAATGTTGTTTTAAAGTTGCTTGACAACGCAGGCTTAACAGATTATGAATACTGTGGCATTAAACCAAGTCCTTCTATTACAGCTTATAGAAATAAAATGGAATTTAGTTTTGGTGATGACGGCTTAGACGGTAATCTCTGTTTGGGTATGAGAAAGCGAGAAAGCAACTACGAGGTTGTTACTGCTGATTGCTGTAATATTGTAAACGAAGATGTTTGCAAAGCTCTTTCTACAGTTTTGGAATACTTTAAAGGTACAGATGAACAGTTCTATCACAGAATGAGACATACAGGTTCTTTAAGACATTTACTTGTAAGACGAGGACACTTTACAGGCGAAATGATTATTAATTTAGTAACTACATCTGAATTGAAAACAGATTTAAAGCCATTAGTTGATAATCTTCTTGCTTTAGAGTTAGATGGTAAAATCGTTGGCATAAGCCATATTGTAAATGACGGCGTTGCTGATGTTGTAAAGGCTGACGAAATGAATATACTCTATGGTCAGGACTTTATTATGGATAAATGCCTTGGTCTTAATTTCAAGATTTCAACATTTTCATTCTTCCAGACAAATTCGGCTGGAGCAGAAGTTCTCTACTCTACTGTAAAGGAATTTGCCGGCACAAGTAATGATAAGATTATTTTTGACTTGTACTGTGGCACCGGTACTATTACACAGTTGTTAAGTGAAAATGCTAAAAAGGTTATTGGTATTGAAATTGTAGAGGAAGCTGTAGAAGCTGCAAAAATAAATACTGAACTTAATGGTATTAAAAACTGTGAATTTATTGCTGGCGATGTCCTTAATATGGTGGACCAGTTGGAAGATAAACCTGACACAATAATTCTTGACCCACCAAGAGAAGGCATTAACCCAAAAGCTATTGAAAAAATAATAAAGTTTGATGCAGAAACTCTTGTTTATGTTAGCTGTAAAGCTAGTTCCCTCGCTAAAGATTTGCTTCTCTTTGAAGAAGGTGGCTATAAGGTAAGAAAAATCTGTAGTGTAGATATGTTCCCTAGAACTTACCACGTTGAGACCGTAGTGCTGTTATCTAAAGTCAAGTAAAAATCCAATAAGGTATTTTTATTATAACCATTCTGAATAATTCTAAAAAATAGAGGTGAATACTATGGAAGACCAGACACTTACAAAATGCTTCACATATTTTAGTATGGTTGGAATTTTTGACCCTGATACTATATCCCAGATACTCGAACTTGAACCAGAGGACTCAAGTAAAATCGGTGATATTGGTATAACCGGTATAAAATTTGAATCGGCTGATTGGAATTACGGTTATTGTTATGATTATGATGTAGATGTTGACGAGCAGATGAGAAAAACAATAGCCCCTCTTATGTCAAAAATTGATATTTTGAAGAAAATTAAAAAATCTTATGATGTCGATTTTTATTTAGAAGTTGTTCCAACCGTTGTATATGGCGAATCAACACCATGCCTAGCACCATCATTGGAGGTAATGAAGTTCTGTTGTGACACACAGACAAAACTTGATATAGATTTATATGTGGATATTCCCGATAGTATATATGCTAATATAAAATCTAACTGGTAGACCTATAGATAATATTCTTTTGTCTGCAAAATCACATATTATAAAATTCCCACCATTTTCCCACCAAAAATTTATTTGGTGGGAATTTTTATTAAATTTTTTTATATATTTTTTTGTTTTTTATTTTCATTTTTTATTCATATTATTCAAATTTCGTTTTATTTTTTTACAATAAAATGGATTATTTTGTCGAATTATGAGATAATTTTTTGATTAAAAAGGTATGGAAATTTTGTTGTTTTTTATTATATAATATAAACAGGTAAGGATTTAATTAATTATCAACTTTTTTAAGGGGGTGTCATCTATGAGCATCAAATTAATTTTATTTGAACTTGGAAATAATTTTCTACCGCATTTTATAACACTTCATTTTTAACATTAAATCCTTATTAATACATTTTAGGAAATAAAGGTGATATTATGAAATACAAAGAAATAAATATTCCAGACAAAGAGATTTTTAGAAAAAAGATTAAAGAACTTTATGGCAAAGATATTGCAAATTCAGAATGTCATTTTAGTTCACGAAATTACACATTTTTATTCCATGGTTTAAAGCCATCAGTTATTCGAGTTTCTGCCAACGCAAAAAGAAAAGTTGTAGATATTAAATACGAAATGGAATGGTTAGATGATTTAAGAAAATATATGTCAGATATTACTTATGTCATTCCTTCTCTTACAAATTCCATAGCCGAAGAATTTTCAATAGACGACAATGAATACTGTGTATCACAATTTAAATTAATTCACGGCGAAAAAGCTAATGCTGAAAACAGAGATGACCAATATTTTTACAACGTTGGCAAATTGCTAGGCAAAATCCACTCTATAAGCTATAAAGAGCAAAAAGAGGGTTTGAAATTCAACAGATGTAAATGGTATGAAAAAACTTCTTTTGATTTTTCATATTTAAATGATTATGTTTCTTCCGAAATATTGTCTAAACTTCGTACAAGAATTGAAAAAATAAAATCTTATCCAGAAGTTCCGGAAACATTTGGTATGATACATGGCGATTTTCAGGTTAATAACATATTAATGGAATGGGACACTGCCAAAGCATTTAATTTTGATAATTGCTGTTATGGTTACTACATATCAGACATAGCTACAGCCCTATTTTCATTTATAGTTGACCCAGAAATTCCTTTAGAAAACAATAGAAACGACCTATTTTTTAGTTATTTAGAGCCTTTTAGAAAAGGTTATGAAACAGAATTCACACTTCCTGATACTGAATGGGATAAGTTAGATGATTTTGTGTGTTTAAGACTTTTTGAATGTGCCTGTATGCTATCTCGCACTAATACTGACACAGCATGGAAAAAAGGTGTAATACATAGACTTATAAATACAGCCTCTGCTGATAACTGTCTTGAAGCCTTTGACACACATCATAAAAACAGAGTTTTAGGAGCATAATATATTCCCTAAAAAGTAATCTAGGCTGTCGATTATATACAAATCGACAGCCTAAATTTTATAAAATAATTTGACCTTTTTCATTATATATATGAGAATAATCTTTATAATTATCTCCTATATCATCTTCATCAACAAATGGAATATAGCACAAACTTCCATTATAAATACAGAAATTAACTGTTTTTATATTTATTCTACCTTTTTCTTCAAAAGTATGGGCATCTAATTTTAAAATTGTATTATCATTCTGATAATCACTTAAATAAATATATTTGCCATCTGTTTCAAAGTAATAACAGTTACTACCTTCATACACATTTTTAATTTCCTTAGTCAACAATGACAATGAATATATGTTATCCCTATTATTTTCAAAATATATATGATTGTTGGTAACCCTCAAATGAGAAGTAGTCGCATCACTTACTTTAATATTGTCCTTTCCATTAAAGCAAATGCTGTAAATCTTATTTCCATCACTTTTATTTGCGTAATAAATTTTGTTGTTATATATATCCATATCTGTTGCGTCAATATTACTTAGCTTATACTTTTCTGTATTTTTTACATTAAATATATAAACATTCTTATTGTTATCCTTGGCACAAATATACTTTCCATCGCCACCCATTAATTTTACTCTTTTATAAATGATAGCACCTCTATGACCCTTAATAGGTACTTCTCTTAAAAACATACTGTAGTCATTATAAAAAATGCTGTCTCCAATAGGTACTATTCTACTATTTGCATAGGCTAAACTTTTTCTATTTTGAAAAACAATACCTCCAACTAAAATCGCCACAATGACTGCAAGTATCATTACTTTATTCAATAAGTTCTTCAATAAAACCACCTCTTTATTTAATGGGTATACTTTGACATATATTTTATATACCTCTTTCCAAAAGATACAACTGAAATATCATCATAATAAACCATATCAAATTCATCTTCGTCCCATTTAGCCATATAGTCAAAGTATTTAATTTCTATGTATTCTTCTGTAACTTTTTCCACCTTACCAATGGAAAAGCTATAGTCCTCATCATCATATTCACCACATTCGACTATGATATTTTCTTCATTATCCTTAAAATAATTAAAAACATTAATGAAGTTTTCAATATTAATATTTTCTGCCTTAGACGGATATATTTTTTCCTCTTTACATATATGGTTTATAAATTCGTATGTTTCATCATAACATATATTTTCAATTTCTGTTATATCAAATATGCAGAAGCCGTCAAATTGAAAATCTTCGTAGATGTTTACCATTATGTATTTTTCATTGTATTTTACAGGTACTCCACTTATATCATCAAAGGTACATTCAAATTTACAGATGTCAGATTTTCTAATAATTTTATCCAATAGCTCCTTATTTACCATACCAACACCCCTTTTCAATTATGAGTATACTTTGACATAATTCTAGTATATCTATCCCCAAACAAAATTTCTGAAATATCACTATAATATATTTTATTTTCCGGATACCACTTTCCTACTCCATCAAATCTTTTAAATAATATGTAGTCATCTTTAACTTCTATTATTTTACCTATATTTAAAGCAGTAGTTGTATCTTCATCTACATATTTTTCAGAACAATTATCACAATATATAGTTATATTTTCATTCTTATCCAAAAAATAATTAAATATTGTTTTGTAACTATCTAACTTTATATCTATTACATTTGCTATATTGGGTTTACCATTTTCATTTTTTATTATTTTACTTTCAAATATTGCCCGTTCATTATGCTCTATTTCTTCAATACTTTCCCATTTAACTATTATGTATCCGTCATACTCATAATCACAAGTATCAGCAATCATTAAAAATTTTTCATTGTACTTTATTACATAGGATAAGCCCAAAGAATATTTTGTTTTACTACTAATATAACAAAGGTCACTTTTGTCAGACACTTTTTCTAAAATATTAACCATATTTTCTCTATTCATAGTAACCACCCCAATTCTATTTACATTCTCTTTTACTTAATTTTACCATATATGTTCTCACTGTCAACAAAATTATGTAACTTACACACTATAACAAGCTATCAAAAAAGAGCATAAACTACTGTTTATACTCCTGCACAAAAGAAATGTCGTAAATATCTTCAAATTTAATTACAGTTTTTATTACTGTTAAGTTGTTGTATACCCTATCTATATTTGAAACCATTCCTTCCATTTCCAAATAACTATCAACATCATAATATTTTACTTTTACCATAATGCCTTTTTCTATCTTATTTAATTTTTGAGATAGTATTTCCAACATATCATCAGTTAATTCAATTTTAGGTTCTTTTATCATCTCACATTTTTCTATTAAATCATAGTAACCTTTTAAAGGCGAAAAAGGCATAAATTGTCTTGCTCTATCACTCACCATTATGACCTCCTACAAGTTTATTTCTTATTCTTGCTGTAGCCTTATCCTGAAGACTTGAGCATCTTAAAACTGCATTTTTGCCAAATTTATTCTTGATTTCAATAATACCTTTTTGTACCTTTATCTCCTTGTCATCATCTACTTTATCGAATAAATCAAGCTGTTGAAATTCATCTTCTTCAATATGATTAAGTCCTACATTTATTTGACGTATAGGATAATTTTTCTTTGTAGTTTCTCTATAAAGTTTTTCAAACTCTGCTGATATTTTACTATAGGAACTACTTCTAAAGTTCAACTTTCTTGTGCCACCTGTAGAAGCTGTATATTCCTTTGAATATCTTATATATAAGGATATTGAATTGGTCTTTGATTTTCTTTGAGTTAATTCTAGCACCAACTGGTCTACCATTTCATAAAGGACAATTAACGCATCATCAAAATTGTAATCATTAAATAAAATTTGTCCATTTGATATAGATTCTGTTTTAGGCTTATAATCGTGAATTTCTTTTATTGTGCAAGGCTCATACCCCTTAGAATGGTCTATTAAAAATTCTGCATTTACTCCAAATTCCTTATACAAAAGGCTTTCGTCCATATGTGCAACACCATATAAATCCTGAACACCATATTTTTCAAGTCGCTTTGCTATACCCTTACCTACATTCCATATATCTGTAATAGGTCTGTGATGCCATATAGTTTTCTTAAACTCATTTTCATCAAGGAAACCTATATTGTCAGAAACGTGTTTTGCTGTTATATCCAAAGCCACTTTTGCCAAAAACAAATTAGTCCCTATTCCGGCTGTGGCGCAAACTCCGGTATTTTTCATAACAGCCTCCATAAGCATAACAGCAAATTCTCTTGGTGTTTTTCCATAACTTGATAAATAAGGCGTAAAATCGAAAAAACATTCGTCTATAGAGTATATATAAATATCTTCATTGCTCATATATTTTAAATAAATGGAATATATATTTGCTGAATATTCCATGTATTTTTTCATTCTAGGCAAGGCAGTAATATATTTTACATTTTTAGGAATTTCAAAAAGTCTACATCTGTTTTTTATACCCAAATTTTTCATAGCAGGGCTAATAGCCAAACATATTCCCCCACTGCCACGAGAAGGGTCAGCAACAACAAGGTTAGTTTTAAATGGGTCTAATCCTCTTTCAGCACATTCCACAGAGGCATAAAAACTTTTTAAATCAACACAACCATATATTTTATTCTCCACTTGCTTACCCTCCTCAAAACAGATTTTATACAAATATTATATAGAACATTTGTTCGTAAGTCAAGTTTCAAAATTTGGATTTCTATTTAGATTTTAAACAAAAAAATCCCCTAAACAATTTTGTTTAGAGGTCAAATCAATTTTCTATATTATTCCACATATTGTTTTTAAAACAAAATTTACTACAATACACAGTACAACACCAACAACTGTAGGCAGTACTGCTGAAAAAATAGTCCATTTTATACTTCCTGTTTCTTTCTTAATTGTCCATAATGTAGTGGCACAGGGAAAATGATTAACAAAAAATAATGCTGTACATATAGCCGTAATAAAAGTCCAGCCGTTTTGCACAAAAATAGATTGTATATCAGCTATATTTTCAATAGAAATTAGTCCACTTCCACCTGTATAGCACATAATTATAATAGGCAAAACTATTTCATTAGCCGGTATTCCCAATATAAAACCAGTTAAAATATAGCCATCTAATCCCATAAGCTGACCTAAAGGATTTAAAAAATTTGCTATGTGAGTTAAAATACTAATGCCATTTACATTAAAATTTTGCAAGACCCATATTAATATACCAGCCGGAGCAGAAACCACTACAGCTCTACCTAAAACAAAAAGTATTTTCTCTCTTACACTTCTTACAATAATACTCCATAGGTTTGGTCTTCTGTAAGGTGGTAATTCCAACACAAAAGAGCTGTTGTCACTTTTTAAAACTGTGCTACCCAATATATATGAAACAATCAATGTAATAAAAAAAGCCAATATTACAGATAAAAGAACAGCAAAAGCTGATTTTAATGTAATCAACTTTCCACCTACAAAGACACTTGCCAATATTATTATTGATGCAAATCTACCATTACAAGGCACAAAATTATTTGTAACTATTGCCAACAGCCTTTCCCTTGGAGAATCTATAATTCTGGCAGAAACAACGCCTGCTGCATTACAACCTAAACCCATACACATTGTAAGAACCATTTTTCCATGGGATTTTGCTTTTTTGAAAATATTATCCAAATTAAAGGCCATTCTAGGTAAATATCCAAAATCTTCAAGAAATGTAAAAAGTGGAAAAAATATTGCCATAGGTGGCAACATTACTGCTACAACCCAACTAAGGGTTCTGAACATACCCTCCACAAAAATTCCTCTTACCAACGGATGACCGACTGTCATATCCATTAAATCATTTTCCATAATAGAGAAAATTTCAGCAAGAACAGCTGAAGGATAATTTGCTCCTACAACGGTTATCCATAGCAACAAAGCCATAAGCAAAAGCATAATTGGTATGCCATATTTTCTGCTCATTACAACATTGTCAATTTTTCTGTCAATATTATCACAAAAATCCCTGCAATCTTTAACGCTCTGTGTATACACTTCTTCCGGAGTTATGGGGCAAGTGTATGCTTCCCTTTTATCAGATATATAAACAGCCTCTTTAAGTTCATTTATTCCAATACCTTTTCTGGCTTTCATAGGAATAACAGGCAAGTCAAATATCTTTTCCATAACATCTGTATTAATACAAATGCCCTTTTTTTCTGCCTCATCTAATAGATTGACACAAATTACAACATTACTTCTTATTTGTGTTACTTGAAAAACCAAAGGCAAGTTTCTTTCAAGACAAGTAGCATCAAGGACAACAACTACTACATCAATATATTCATTTTTTAGATATTCCACAGCACATTTTTCATCTTTTGAAACCGGATTAGTAGAATAAATGCCCGGTAAGTCTACAATCTTAAACTCTGTATCCTTATATACAAACTCTCCCTCGGCACAGTCTACTGTTTTGCCGTTCCAATTTCCTGTATGCTGGTGCATTCCTGTAAGAGCATTAAAAATTGTACTCTTTCCTGTATTTGGATTACCTACAAGGGCTACGGTTTTCTTCTTATCCATAATCACTCCTCCCCTATAGTAACAAAAATATTTTCAGCATCTTCGTGTCTGACTGCTAAAACCACACCTTTTACAAAGTATGCTACAGGGTCGCCCCCTGGACTAATATGGAGAGGAATTACTCGTGCCTTTTTAGTAAAGCCCATTTCTACCAAACGTTTTTTACTACTAATCTCTGCGACACAATCTACAAAACCAACTGCACCAAGAGGTACACAGGAAAGAGGCAATTTTTTCATACAACAATCCTCCGAATGGAATTATATATTGTATTATACTTATGAAAAAACTGTTTTGTGCTTATCTTATATAATTTGTTTTAACTTTTGCTTCAGCAACTGGCTTTTCGATACCGTTATTTTTACCGGCTTCAATACACTTTAAAAGCCAAGCCATATTTTTACCAAGTTCTCTACAAGTCTGCATACCTTCTTCATCCTGAACTACTTCAGCTGGTGTGTTACCATGTACCATATTCCAGTAGTTTGGAGATACAACAGGCATATTGTTAATTGTAAAATACTTGTTTATCTGTTCAAAAGTTGATGATGCACCACCACGTCTGCAACTAACAACAGTAGCACCTGGCTTGTAAGCTAAATCCTTACCGGCTACACCAAAAATCTTGTCAAGGAAATGAGTAAGGCTACCTGTTGCAGAAGCATAGTAAACTGGAGAACCAATTACAAAACCGTCACTTTCAGCACACATATCCTTTACCTTTAAAAGAGTTTCCTTTGAAACATCTTCGCCAACATAGTAAATTTCAGTATCAATACCGAAAGAATTTAAGCTTTTTGCTACTTCTGATAATGCTGTATAAGTACAACCCTTTTCATTTGGACTACCATTCATTAATAATACTTTCATTATATATAACCTCCAATTTTGTTTTTTCGTCCTGTAATTATAACATATTTTCATTTAATTTAAAATATTATATTTTCTGTTGTTATTGCTTTTTTACTGTGATATAATTAAGAAAAAATTTAACTTTTAAGAAAGAAGGTTCTATTACCTATGAAATATGTAGTATTATTATGCGATGGTTGTGCAGATTATCCTGTAAAAGAACTTGGCAACAAAACTCCATTAGAAGTTTCTAAAACTCCTAATATGGATAAACTTGCTAAAACTGCTGTTATTGGTAAGGTAAAGACAGTTGCTGACAATTTAAAGCCTGGTAGCGACGTTGCTAACCTTTCTGTTATGGGTTATGACCCTCAGGTTTGTTATACAGGTCGTTCTCCATTAGAGGCTGGTAGTATCGGTATTGATATGAAGCCAACTGATGTTTCTTTCCGTTGTAATCTTGTTACTCTTTCTGATGAACCAAATTACGAAGATAAGACTATTATTGACTACTGTGCCGGTGATATTTCAACAGAAGAAGCAAAGGTTCTTGTTGATTACTTATGTGAACACTTCAACAACGAAGAATTCCAGCTTTACTCTGGTGTAAGCTACAGACATTGTCTTATTTGGAATAATGGTACTCTTGAAGTTGGTACTCTTACTCCACCTCACGACATTACTGGTAAGCCAATTAAGGAATATATTCCAACTGCACCAAACGCTAAGAAACTTTACGATATGATGGTTAAAAGTTATGATTTATTAAAGGACCACCCTATTAACAAGGCAAGAGTTGAAAAGGGACTTCGTCCTGCTAACTCTATGTGGCTTTGGGGTGAAGGTGTTAAGGCTAGTCTTTCTCCATTTGAGCAGAAATACGGTCTTAAGGGTTCTATGATTAGTGCTGTTGACTTATTAAAGGGTATCGGTAAGTTTGCCGGTATGAATGTTGTTCACGTTGACGGTGCAACTGGTTATATTGATACTAACTTTGAAGGTAAGGCTCAGGCAGCTATTGACGAACTTGCAAAGGGTCAGGATTTCGTATATATCCACGTTGAAGCTCCAGACGAATGTGGTCACAGACACGAAATTGAAAACAAAGTTAAATCTCTTGAATTAATTGACGAAAAAATCCTTGGACCTGTTCTCAATGCCCTTGAACAGTATGACGATTACAAGGTTATGATTTTACCTGACCACCCTACTCCTCTTGATTTAATGACACACACAAACGACCCTGTGCCATTTATGATTTACAAAAAGAGTGCTCCGGCAGCAGGTGGTACATACTCTGAAGAAGGTGCTAAGGAATCTGGTATCTTCATCGAAAACGGTCCTAAGATTATGGAATATTTCATCAATTTATAATATTCAAATTTCAGGCAATATTAAATTTATAAAGGAGGTTCTATTATGGGATTAATAAAAGCAGCTTTTTCATCAATCGGAACTGTACTTGCTGACCAATGGAAAGAATATATCTATTGCGATGCTCTTGACGGTGACACACTTATGGCAAAAGGCGAGGTTCGTATAAACAAAGGCTCATCTAATACTAAAAGAAGTGACAACATTATCACTAACGGAAGTAAGATTGCTGTAAATGAAGGTCAATGTATGCTCATTGTCGAAAATGGTAAAATTGTTGATTTTACTACTGAAGCCGGTGCTTATACTTATGACACAGGAACAGAACCTTCTCTTTTTGATAGTGGCTTTTCCGGACTTAAAGAGTCTTTTGCAAAGGTAGGCAAAAGATTTACATTTGGTGGTCAGCCTGAAAATGACCAAAGAGTTTATTTCATTAACACTAAGGAAATAATGAATAACAAAATTGGCATAGGTGATGTACCTTTTAGAGATAGTGAATTTAACTTTACTATTAAAATTCAAGGCTATGGAACATATTCTTACAGAATTACAAATCCTGTTATGTTCTATACTAATGTGTGTGCAAACGTATCTGATGTTTACAAAAAAATATCTATAGATGAACAGCTTAAAACAGAGGTTCAAAGCTCATTACAGCCGGCATTAGGCAGAATTGCTTTAAAGGGTATAGCCTATGACCAGTTACCTCTTTACACTAAGGAAATTGCCAGTGAATTAAATACAGAACTTACAGCTGATTGGAATGAATTAAGAGGAATTTCCATTGTTTCTGTAGCTTTTGCATCAATTACTGTTGATAGCGAAAGTGCTGAAAAAATTTCTCGTATGCAGGAAGCAAGAGCCTTTTCTGACCCATCACTTCTTGGTGCTAGATTAGGTACTGCTCAAGCAAATGCTATGGAAAGTGCAGCTAAAAACACAAACGGTGCTGTAAATGCCTTTATGGGTATGGGTATGGCTCAAAATGCCGGTGGTGCAAATGTTCAGGACCTTATGAAAATGGGTCAATCTCAACAGAATACACAAAACAATACCCCTGCTCCTTGGACTTGTAGTTGTGGTCAGACCAACAACGGTAATTTCTGCTCTAACTGTGGCAAGGCTAAAAGTTGGACTTGTGAATGTGGTTCTGAAAATACAGGAAACTTCTGTTCTAACTGTGGCAAACCTCGTCAATAGGAGGTAACAGCCTATGAAAAAACGAAATTTATTTGTTACACTACTTTGTCTTGTAGCTATAGTAATGGGTCTGAAACTCAATGCATTTGCTGACTTAGGTAATTTCAATGACTACAGCAGTGGTGGCAGTAGTTACGGTAGTGATTACAGTGGTGGTGGCTACAGTAGTGGTGGTAGCTATGGTGGTGGCTATTACTACTATAGTGATTCAGATGACAGCGATATAACAGGTTCTGATATAATACTTACTATTATTGTTATAGGTGTTGTACTTTTTATTTCCTATATAAAAACAAAGAATAGTAAAAATTCATCACCTGCTACTACTGGTGTTATGCCAACTATACAAAACCACACAGACGAAATAGTAAATGCTATTACAAAGACTGACTCAAATTTCTCAAGTGAAAAATTTATAGGTTGGGTAAAAGAAGTATTTATAACATTACAAAATGCTTGGTCTGAAAGAGATTTTGAAAAGGTTCGTCCTTTTGAAAAAGAAGAACTTTATAAACAGCATACAGAATTGATAAAACAGTACATAGAAAACGGCAAAATAAATGTTCTTGATAGAATAAATGTAAATCAAGCATATTTATTTAAGTATTATAGAGATAGCCAATATGAATTTATGCACGTTTATATTCAGGCTCGTATGACTGATTATATTAAAGACGAAAAAACTGGTAAGGTACTTCAAGGCGACCCAAATACTGAATATCATTTACAATATATTTACACATTTATGAGAAAAGTCGGTGTATTAACTGACCCTGTTAAAAGTGGTAAATCTACAGTTGCTTGTCCTCACTGTGGTGCTCCTACAAGTGTTACAAGTTCTGGAAAGTGTGAATACTGTGGTTTCATAATTACTACTGGCGAATTTGATTGGGTACTTTCTAACATTGAAGCCGTTAAGCCAAATACAAACTTTGGTAACGGTGGCGTAGTTATTAAACAACAAAATAATGATTAATATTTTATGGGTGGACAAGTAGTTCACCCATAATTTTAGGATAAGGGTATTAAAATGAAATTTATAAAAGCATTTTTTAAGCATATATTTAATAGAATATGGCGATTGTTACGTTGGATTATATTTGCATCAGTTACAGGTGTTATACTGGGTCTTGTTGCTGCTGCATTTAACTTTTGTCTTACAGAGGCTGTCACACTTCGTGAAACCAATGTAGGTATTGCCATTTTCTTGCCTATTGTAGGTCTTTTAATTGTTTATCTCTATAATAAATTTTCAAATGCTCAAGATAAAGGTACAAACCTTGTTCTATCTTCTATTAATTCTGACGAACATATACCACTGAGAATGGCTCCACTTATTTTTATAAGTACAGTTCTTACACAGATGTTTGGTGGTTCAGCCGGTCGTGAAGGTGCAGCATTACAGATTGGTGGCAGTATAGGAAATTATCTTGGAAATTGGTTTAAGTTAGACTCTAAAGACAAAAAAGTTTTCATAATGAGTGGTATGAGTGCTGCCTTTTCTGCCATATTTGGTACACCTGTTGCTGCTGCTATATTTTCTATAGAAGTTGGTAGTGTTGGTATTATGCAATATTCTGCCTTAGTTCCTTGTACTATTTCTTCTCTAGTAGCAAGTTCTATAGGAAAATCCTTAGGCTGTGAATCGCCTAATTATCTTATAAAAGGTCTTACAGAATTTAATTTGCTTACAGGTGGAAAGACAATATTGCTTGCTTGTCTTTGTGCCGGTATCAGTGTAATTTTCTGTATTATGTTACACAGCTTTGGTAAAGTATTTAAAACATTTTCACCTAACCCATACGAAAGAGTATTTTTCGGTGGTACAGTAATTTTATGTATTACTTTACTTTTAGGTACTACTCGCTACAGTGGTACAGGTATTGAAGTCATTGTATCTGCTATAGGTGGTACAGCTCGTAATACAGACTTCTTTTGGAAAATGCTTTTTACAGCTATAACACTTGCTTGTGGATACAAGGGTGGCGAAATTATTCCTTCATTCTTTGTTGGTGCTACTTTTGGTTGTGTTATTGCTCCTGTTTTAGGTTTATCTTCATCTTTAGGTGCTGCTATTGGTATGGTTTCCGTATTCTGTGGTGTTACAAATTGCCCTATTGCATCTCTTTTAATAGCCCTTGAACTTTTTGGCAAAGCACCTATACTTTACTTCCTATTAGCTATAGCTATAAGTTATATGCTCTCAGGTTATTACAGCTTGTATAAAACTCAAATAATTGCTGTATCTAAATACAAAAATGAATATGTTGATAAAAAGACACATTAAAGGAGTGTTGTATTTTGATTTATTTTGATAGTGACTATATGGAAAGTTGTAACCCAGAGATTTTAGAAAAAATTTCAGCTATAAACTTAGATAAAAATGTTGGATATGGTACAGATATGTACTGTCAATCTGCAAAAGAAAAAATAAGAAAAGCCTGTGGTTTGTCAGAAGATGCTGAAATATTCTTTTTAGTAGGTGGTACTCAGACAAATGCCACAGTAATAAAAGGTATTTTAAGAAATTATGAGGGCGTTGTTTCTGCTGATACCGGTCACGTTTCTGTTCACGAAGCCGGTGCTATTGAAACAAATGGTCACAAAGTTCTCACTATACCTCACACCAACGGTAAAATCAATCCTACTGTTTTAGATAATTACCTCAATACATACCATACTGACGGTAATCGTGAGCATATGGTTTACCCAGGTATGGTCTATATTTCACACCCTACTGAATATGGAACTCTTTATACAAAAAATGAATTGGAACAAATAAGAAATATCTGTGACAAATACAACATTAAACTTTATTTAGACGGTGCTAGATTAGGATATGCTCTTTGTGCTGAAAATACAGATGTGACATTAAAGGATATTGCAAAACTTTGCGATGTATTTTATATAGGTGGCACAAAAACAGGGGCAATGTTTGGAGAAGCTGTTGTTTTCAGTAATATGAAAGTTCCTCACTTCTTTACAACAATAAAACAAAATGGTGGCCTTTTGGCTAAGGGCTGGTTGTTAGGTATTCAATTTGACACACTTTTTACTGATGACCTTTACTTCAAAATATGTAAAAACGCAATTAATCAGGCTATGAAAATAAAGAACATTTTAATTTCAAAAGGCTACAAAATGTATATAGATAGCCCTACTAACCAGCAATTTGTTATTATGGATAATAACAAATTGAAAGAATTTGAAGGCAAGCTGTCTTACGGATTTTGGGAAAAGTATGATGAAAACAATACAGTTATACGCTTTGCTACAAGCTGGGCAACAACTGATGAGCAGGTAAGAGAATTAGAAAAGTTATTATAAACACAAAAATGTGGCACTTTTTTCAAGTGCCACATTTTTGTCTGTTCAAAAGCCCAACTTAATTCAGTCCTTGCTTTACAAGTGCAATACTTCTAAAGTCTTTTTTATATACAATATTGTCAGGCACTGTTTTTTATCGTTCGTTCCCTATACAAAGAACGCATTGAAAAAAATGACAATAAAAGCTTATACAAGCCGCTTGTCGGATAAAAAACGCCTTCTTTTCAAAGAAAGAAGTTAATTAATCTATCTAACCCCTTCTATGTTTGATTATAGCAGTCTTTTTTACATTGTCAAGTATATTTTTATTTAAAAAATTCAACAAAGTATTTATCAAACATAACCATATTTTAACCCGTGTCTATGATAACATATAAATTTTATACCTGTTTACTATAGTTTCTAGTTTAATCCTCTTTCAGAAAGCCGTTTTTCAATATGGTCAGCTATTTCTTTATTATTCTTTTCTTGAAACATAAAGTAGCTGTTACCAGTAATACCTTCCTTAGGTAAATCTACAACTGTACAATCTCCACCATCAGCATTATACTGTTTATAAAATTCATTTTTTATTGTTTTTTAAAAATTCACAATTTTTGCTATTGACTTATAGTTAACTCTAAGTTGTATCATTATATTAACAAGAAATTATAATGATTAATAACGAGGAGGTAATCTGTGAAAAAAACACTTTGCATTACATTATCTTTGTTATTATTAATTACATCTATGCCCTTTTCTACTTTTGCAAAGGACATAGTTAAGTCAACAGAAACAAAAAATGGCGAAAGTTACGAAACAATTCAAAAGGAGGAGGACAATAATATGTCAGAAAAAGAAAAATTAGCAGTTGAAAAATTTAATGAACTTTACAAAGATAGTAAAATTCCAGAAAATATTGCAAATTCAGATTTACACAATATTGTAAATAATCTTGTATATGGTGAAATTTATCAACAGGGTCAGCTTACTGATAAAGACAGAGAATTAATATCTCTTGTAGCTCTTACAAATTTAGGAACAAACACACTTTTAAAAACTCACGTTTATTCTGCATTAGATGCCGGTTTAACTCCTGTAGAAATTACAGAAGCTGTATACCATTGTACTCCTTATGTTGGTGCAGCTAAAGCCCTTGAATCTGTAAACGTAATCAATGAAGTATTTAAAGAAAAAGGACTTGCTATTCCAACTGGTCAAGGTACTGTAACTGAAGAAAATCGTTGGGATAAAGGCAGAGAAGCACAGACTGATATTTTTGGAGCTTTAAACTTCAACAAACCAGCTGAAGATGAAGTAAGATTAGGTAGTAGTTATTTACCTGATTACTGCTTTGGCGATTTCTATACAAGAAATAGTCTTACTCTTGAACAGCACGAACTTTTAACTTTTGTTTGTATTGCAACTTTAGGTGGTTGTGAATCACAACTTACTGCTCACACTAACGGCAACAAAAATTTAGGCAAAACAAAAGATTATATGCTTGAGGTAATTACTGTTTGTATGCCATACATAGGCTATCCAAGAACATTAAATGCCGTTGCTGTAATAAATTCTGTTTACGAAGCAGAAAATAATTAATCTAGTTTAAAATGGAAACTTTTGTATACTTATCATATGTAATACTTATCATAAAACATCTTTCCCCTTATAATAAAAGTATACATTGTTTCCATTTTATATAAAAGGAGGAATTTTATGAGAAAATTTATATCCATTTTATTATCTTTACTTTTAATTCTTAATACACTAACTACTGTATTCGCTGTTGGTACAGCAATTACATTACAAGTAGATAGTAATACAATTAACATTGGTAGCCGTAGTGTTACTATTGATACTGCTCCCGTTATTATTGACGGCAGAACACTGATACCTGTCAGAGGTGTAAGTGAGGCTATGGGTGGAAATGTAGATTGGAACAATGATACAAAAACTGTTACTATTACCCTTGGTTCAAACAAAGTTGAAATGACTGTAGACAGCAAAACAGCCTATTTCAATAATAAAGCACAGACCCTTGATGTTGCTCCTGTTATATTAAATGGCAGAACAATGTTACCAGCCAGATTTATTGCTGAAAGTTTTGGCTTTGATGTAAATTGGGATAATGATACAAAGACTATTTCTATTACACCCAGGCAGGAAGCTACTACAGAGATTACTACAGTAGAAGAAAGTACAGAAACAACAACTGTTAAAAAAACTGAATCTAACAGCAAATCTCTTGTAGTGTATTTTTCAAAAACCGGCACAACAGAAAGAATTGCAAATGAAATAAAGGACATTACAGGCAGTGATATTGTAAAAATTGAAACTGTAACTCCATATCCTGAAGATTACAACGAAACAGTTGACATTGCTCAGAAAGAAAAAGCTGAAAAAGCAAGACCTGAAATCAAGACAACTGTTGATAACTTAGACGAATATGATACCATCTACATTGGATATCCTATTTGGTGGGGTACAATGCCTATGGCAATGTTTACTTTCATTGAAAATAACAATTTAGACGGAAAAACTATAATTCCATTTTCAACTCATAAAGGCTCTGGATTAGGCTCAAGTGTAAGTGATTTAAAAACTGCCCTTCATAATTCTACTATAAAAGACGGTTTAGCTTGTAATTCATCAACAACAACTGCACAAATTAAGAACTGGATTGAAAACTCTGAAAAGTGAGGTGTAATTATATGCAAAGATTATTAGTTTTACTTGTTTTAGGTGCAATAGCATTCACTTTAAATGGTTGTGGTAACTCAAATACCACTTCTAATTCTGAAACATCAACTGAATCAACTACTATTGAACAGACAGAAAATACTGAAAACACACCAAACAACAAAGTTTTGACAGTATATTTCTCTTGGGCATCAAATGTGGAAAATAACAATGTTGACGGTATATCTTCAGCAAGTATAGTAAATGGTAATTACCACCTTGTAGCAGATTATGTACAAAAGGCTACAAACAGCGATGTGTTCGAAATAAAGACACAGGAAAGCTATCCTGTAGACTATAACGAAACTGTTAATATAGCATCTAACGAAAAGAAAGAAAACAAAAGACCAGTTGTTACAAACCATATTGACAATATAGACGACTATGACACAGTTGTTTTGGTTTATCCAAACTGGTGGGGAACATACCCTATGGCTGTAGCATCATTCTTGGAAAAATATGATTTTACAAACAAAACTATACTTCCTATTTGCACTAACGAAGGCAGTGGTATGGGTACAAGCGAAAAAGACTTATCTGCCCTTTTACCTAACGCACAGGTAAAAGAAGGTTTAGCTATACGTGGAAGTAGTGTAGAAAATTCAGAAAATGAAATTACACAGTGGTTGAAAGACAATGGTGTAATATAAGATTTATGGACACAAAAATTGTAAGAAACATAATTAATATTGCTATGCCAATTATGATGATTACCCTTATGGCACATCAACTAATTGGCAAAGCATACCACGAATATGCCGGAACTGCACTATTTATCATTTTTATCATTCACAATATATTAAATATAAAATGGTACAGCAACCTATTTAAAGGAAGTTATGCACCATATAGAATTTTAAGTACCATAATAAATATATTGCTTTTAATAACAATGATTTTACTTATGATAAGTGGCATTATTACGTCTGAATATACATTTTCATTCCTTAATATAAACTCTGGAATGGCTATTAGCAGACTTATACACTTATCAGCCTCTCATTTAGGATTTATACTTGTGTCTATACATATGGGTATGCACCTTGGCATATTTTTACCAAAAAACACAAGACCCATAATAAAGTTAATTTTTATATTAATTGCTATTTATGGTGCATATTCTTTGTATTCCAGAAAAATACTATCCTATGTTTTCCTCATTAATAAATTTATGCTTACAGATTTCAATGAAAATATATTCAAATTTGTTATAGACTACACTTCTATAATGATATTGTTTACAATCATAGGATATATAATATCTCTTTTAATAAAGAAACATATAAAAAAGTTCTCAAATTAATGAGAACTTTTTTTGCTTTATTTGAAATTACTTCCGTCCCAAATTTCTGTACAAATATCCTTATAGAATTCTGGTTCGTGGCATACCATTAAAATAGTACCCTTATATTCTTTTAAAACTCTTTTTAATTCGTCTTTAGCGTCTACATCTAAGTGGTTTGTAGGTTCGTCAAGAACAAGAATATTAGTTTCCTTATTCATTATTTTACAAAGTCTTACCTTTGCCTGTTCTCCACCACTTAATACATAAACCTTGCTTTCTATTTGGTCAGTTGTTAAACCACATTTAGCCAACAAACCTCTTACTTCCCCTTGATTTAAAGACGGAAACTCATTCCATACATCATCAATACAAGTATTAGTATTATCGCTCTTTATTTCCTGTTCAAAATAACCTATAAGCTGATTGCCACCAAGTTCTACAGAACCTGAAATAGGCTTAATTTCACCTAAAAGACTTCTTAAAAGTGTAGTTTTACCAATACCATTTGAACCAACAACAGCTACCTTCTGCCCTCTTTCAAGCAATAAATTTAAAGGCTTTGATAAAGGCTTGTCATATCCTATTACTAAATCCTTTGTTTCAAAAATAAGTTTGTCGGAAGTTCTGCCTGCAACAAATCTAAACTCTGGCTTTGGCTTTTCTTTTGCCAATTCAATAATGTCCATTTTATCAAGCTTTTTCTGTCTTGCTCTTGCCATACCGGCTGTAGCCACTCTGGCTTTATTTTTTGCAATAAAAGTCTGAAGTGAATTAATTTCATTTTGCTGTCTGTTATAGGCTGCTTCAAGCTGTTTTTTACCTAATTCGTATAATCTAAGGAATTCATTATAATCTCCCACATAACGTGTAATATGAGCATTTTCAACGTGATAAATGATATTTACAACATCATTTAAAAATTCCATATCGTGTGAAATAAGAATAAAGGCATTTTCATACTTTAATAAATATTCTTTAAGCCAAGCAATATGTTCTTCATCTAGGTAGTTTGTAGGCTCGTCTAAAAGCAAAATATCAGGATTTTGTAAAAGCATTTTAGCAAGAAGAATTTTAGTTCTCTGACCACCGGATAAATCGTCCACATCAGAATCAAGTCCTAAATCTGTAAGACCTACACCTCTTGCAACTTCTTCAACTCTTGTATCAATCATATAGAAGTCACTTGTATCGAGAATATCCTGCAATTCAGCTGCACTTTCCATTAACTTGTCAATGTCTGCACCCTCATCGCCCATTTTTGCATATATGTCATTCATCTCTTTTTCAATATCAAATAAATAGTCAAATGCAGTTTTTAAGGCATCTCTGATAGTCTGACCTTTTTTAAGTTCAGCATGCTGGTCCATATATCCTACACGAACTCTTTTAGCCCATTCGATTTTACCTTCATCCGGCATAAGTTTATTAGTGATAATTTTCATAAATGTAGATTTACCTTCGCCATTAGCTCCGATAAAACCAACGTGTTCACCTTTATTTAACTTAAAGGAAACATCTTCGTATATTACTCTACCACCAAAAACATGGCTCATATTTTCTACTGTTAAAATGCTCATAAATTACTCCTTACATAAAAATTATAGATAGATTTTAACATTGAAAAAACAAAAAGTCAACAAAATTGACACAGTTAATATATTACACAAAAACATATTTCAATTTTTGTCAATTATGCTGTAGCACACAGCCCGAAACTTAATAAAATTAAGTATAATTATCTTTCAATACATTTATTAAAGTGAAACCTATTAATAAAATAAATTTTATTGATAATTATAAAACATATTTACAATTTTTTTATACAGTGCTATTATTTCAGACATCAAATAAAACAACGACAAATAAACAAACATTATTGGAGGTAAATTGTATATGAAAACTAGAACTGAATTTGATTCCATTGGTAGCCTTGAAATTCCTGTAGATGCTTATTATGGTGTACAGAGCCTTAGAGCAAAAAACAACTTCCATATTACAAATAAACCTATGCACTATGAATTCATAAACAGTCTTGCTCAAATAAAGAAGGCAGCTGCTATTACAAATGAACACACCGGTCTTTTAAATTACAAAATCGCAAATGTAATATCTATTGCCTGTGATGAGATTATTAATGGTAAATTTCACGACCAGTTTATAGTTGATGCCGTTCAAGGTGGTGCTGGTACATCAGCAAATATGAATGAAAATGAGGTAATAGCAAACAGAGCCATTGAGCTTTTAGGTTGTACTAAGGGGGATTACACAGTAGTTCACCCTAATGACCACGTAAATATGGCACAGTCAACAAATGATGTAATTCCAACTGCTGGCAAACTTACAATATTAAAACTTATGTCACATTTGTTAAATGAACTTGAAGAATTATATAGTGCTTTAATTTTAAAATCAAAGGAATTTGACCACATTATAAAAATGGGTAGAACACAGTTACAGGACGCTGTTCCAATGCGTTTAGGTCAGTCCTTCCACGCATATGCCAAAGTTATAAACAGAGATATATTTAGAATAAAAGAGGCACTTAAGGAGGTAGAATATGTAAATATGGGTGGTACAGCTATTGGCACAGCTATAAACACAAGCCCCATGTATTTACACCACATTGTAGAAAATCTTTCACTTTTAACTGGTATTTCCTTTAAACAGGCAGATGATTTAATTGATGCAACACAGAACTTAGATTGCTTCGTATCAGTTTCAAATGCTTTAAAGACTTGTGCCGTAAACTTGTCTAAGTTCAGTAACGATTTAAGACTTCTTTCCAGTGGTCCAAGAACAGGCTTACACGAAATTAATCTTCCTGCAAAACAGAACGGTTCTTCAATTATGCCAGGAAAAGTAAATCCAGTAATTCCAGAGGTTGTAACACAGGTAGCCTATCTTGTAATTGGCCACGATACAACTATTACAATGGCAGCAGAAGCTGGACAAATGGAATTAAATGCCTTTGAACCGGTTTTATTCTACAATATATTTGAATCAATAGAAACTCTTACAGGAGCTGTAAACACCCTTACTAATAACTGTGTTACTGGCATTACAGCTAATGAAAAGGAATGTAGAAGTTATGTTGAACATTCTGTAGGTATTTCTACTGCCCTTTGCCCTTATATTGGCTATAAAAAATCAGCCGAAATAGCTAAACTTTCACTTAAAACAGGTAGAACCGTTAAAGAAATAGTATTAAGCGAAAACCTACTTTCAGAAAACCAGTTAAATGAAATTTTAAATCCTGTAAATCTTACAGAACCTGAAAATGAACTAGAAACCATAGCTAAGGCTATGTAATGGAAATGATAATGACCTTTCCAGTTTCGGAAAGGTCATTTTTTTAGTTACTAAATTCATATGTTATCCCTGTTTTATACCATACATCTTTATATACAAGCATTAATTCCATTTTGAAATTATCACCTTTGTCCTCAGTAATTTTTGATTTATCAAAAGAGCCAGTAGACCCACAATATTCAAAATCTTTTGACAAATCATTAGCCTCAGTTACATCTAATCTGGATTCATTTGCACAAGTATATTCATAAGGAGAAACGTAAGGGGGCTTATATTTATCATCAATTATCAACCACTCTTTTTTACAAGCGTTGGTTGGAAATTTTTTGTTAAAAACCCAACCCTTAAAAGAAATAATATTCCCATCTTCTTTTATATATTCAATATTACTTTTAATATTTTTATTTTCTTGTATATCTAAATCCTCAATACTCTTATAGGAACCTAACTCTGATGTATATCCAAAATTCACAATTATTGCGTCATTGGTTTCCTTTATATAACCTTCTTTAGGATAAACAGGCATATTTTCAGCTATCGGTTTACATTTTTTATAAAGAATGTCATTACCTTCCTTTACATGTAATCCTAATAATTCAAAATATTTATATATTCTAAATCCGGCTGTTTCATTGGCAAAAATATTATTGCTTGCTATATCGTGATAGAATATAGATTCTATACCTATATTTTTGACATAACCCTTAAAATTACTGTAAAATGATGGTCCTGCCCCTATGAAAACCGTTGGCTTATTCCAAATAGATGAGCTATAGTCAATATTTTTATTAATATCGCTATAAATATTCCTTGCCATACTTTCATCATATTCTGACATTCTGTAAGCATCATAATTTACCATATTAACAGTAAGACAATTATTATATACAAGTATAACAAACACAATACTGCAAATGCTAATAATAATTTTTCTGCTGTTTTCTATAATAAAATATAAACATACACTTGATATTGCAAAGAAAACAGGCATATATAATGTAACTCTCGGATTAATATTATTATCGCCTGTAATCAAAAGCATTGATAAACTAAGCAAAACAAGTAAACAGGCTATAAATATATTCTTTTTCCCTTTACTGATAGCATATTTAAATAAAGCAACCACTGATATTGTTCCGTAAAAGAAGTATAAAGTTGAATTAAATAACTTATCACCTAAAAATTTAGGTACTACTTCCACCAACTGTTTAAATATATCCATAAAAGATTCACTGTTGCTATATGTAATATAATTACCTGTATAGTCATCTAAAACTACACCTACAATCTTCATTACAACAAATGTAATTCCCTTACATAAAACAATCGAAACAAACGATAATAAAATCGGTGTTATTAAATCTCTCATATTTATTTTATCGTTTAAAATAAGCATAAAAAATACAAGCATCAATACTATTACTATACCTGTTTCAAGATTAAATACTATAAAGCAATTCAAACATATTATTGATAATAAAGATAAATAGCTGTTTCCAATATTTTTCATATATCTATAATATAGATACACAATCAACACTGCACATAAATATATAAGTCCAAATTGTAATAAATTCTGTTCAAAAATGAATTTATAGGCAAAAGTCGGATAACTTAATAATGTTATAGAAAATATACAACCTGCTATATTATTAAATTTACCCTTTGAAATAATCCTATATAAATTTACCAAAATATGATTAGCAAATACTATGAGCAAAAAACAAGTGACCATATAAAAAGTAGGAACAAAATATCTGATATTAAAGACAGAATTAATAATATTTAACCCAAAACGACCTGTTTCAAATAATCTCCAATCCAATGAACGAGCTATATTTTCATCATCTACACCAATAGTACAATTAAACATAGCAAACCCATAGGCAAGTATAATGGTTATAATGTTAGAAAACCAAAATATTTTAGAATTTTTACCTTTTATTACATCTAATAATCTCATATAAATCCCACCTCTCTTTATTTCAGTTTATCACAAAACACTTAATATGTAAATATTAAGTATTACTGAATTAAATTATAAATCAAGGTGGAATTTTAAATAATATTTATAAATATAAATTTGCAACATTATATGTAATATTTTCCATTTATCCCATATTTATTTTATACAAAAAAAGAGAGGATACAACGTATCCTCTCAAAAAACTCAAATTAAACTAATTCGATGATTACAACTTCAGCGCCGTCACCACGTCTAGCACCAATCTTAATCATTCTAGTGTAGCCACCATTTCTGTCAGCATACTTAGGAGCAACTTCTTCGAACATATGGTTAGCCATATCAACGTTCTTAGTGTTAGCCTTCTTCTTTCTGCCGTTAGCAGGAGCTTCAACTACTGGGTAGAAGTAGCTTAACATCTTTCTTCTAGCGTTAAGTCTTGAAGGCTGATCCTTCTTGATAGTCTTTTCAACTTCATCAAAAACAGTAACCTTCTTACCGTCTACAACGTTCTTTACTCTCTTGCCATCAGAATCCTTCTTAGCAACCTTTGCTGTTACAGTTACTTCATCGAAGTTATCCTTTTCCTTAACTGCAAGAGTGATTAACTTTTCAGCAATTCTTCTGATTTCCTTAGCCTTAGCTTCAGTAGTCTGAATCTTGCCATGGTATAATAAATTAGTTACCTGGTTACGAAGCAATGCTTTACGCTGACTTGCTGTACGACCAAGTTTTCTATATCCAGCCATTAACTTAATCCTCCTTAATCGTCACTTGGACTTAAACTCAATCCAAGTTCTTCTAACTTTTTAAGTACTTCGTCTAAAGACTTACGTCCAAGATTACGTACCTTCATCATATCGTCTTCAGTCTTATTTGCCAAGTCTTCAACAGTGTTGATACCAGCTCTCTTAAGACAGTTGTAAGAACGAACTGAAAGGTCAAGTTCTTCAATACTCTGTTCAAGAACCTTTTCCTTAGTTCCAACTTCTTTTTCAACGAGAATTTCAGCATTTTTAGCACTGTCAGACAAGTCAACAAATAAGCACAAATGCTCATTTAAAATCTTAGCACCTAAACTTACTGCATCATCAGGAGAGATTGTACCATCAGTCCATACTTCAAAAGTAAGTTTATCATAGTCAGTAATCTGACCGACACGAGTATCCTCTACCTTAAAGTTTACTCTTCTAACTGGAGTATAAAGAGAGTCTACAGGTATCATTCTAAGGGGTTGGTCAGCCCTTTTATTTTTAGAGGCTTCTACGTAGCCACGACCTTTTGTTATGGTAATTTCCATAAAAAGCTTGCTGTCTGCACCACCGCTTAAAGTAGCAATGTGTAAATCTGGGTTAAGGATTTCGATATCAGAGTCAACTCTAATATCGCTAGCCTTAACTTCACAATCACCACTTGCGTCGATGTAAGCCATTTTTGGCTCATTGCTTTCGCTGTTGTTCTTAATAGCAAGATTTTTAAGATTCAAAATAATTTCAGTAACGTCTTCCTTAACACCAGGAATAGTGCTAAATTCGTGAAGAACGCCATCTATCTTTACGTTGCTTACAGCAGCACCAGGTAATGAAGAAAGTAAAATTCTTCTAAGTGAATTACCAAGAGTAGTACCATAGCCTCTTTCTAAAGGCTCTACTACAAAGCGACCGTAAGTCTCATTCTGTTCTGCAATTTCGATACGAGGTTTTTCAAATTCAAACACTCAGCCCAACCTCCTTAAAAATAGTTAAAAAACATTTACCAAAAGCCATACTTTGCCAATTATTACTTAGAGTACAATTCGACAATAAGTGTTTCGTTTACAGGTAAATCTAACTGTTCTCTCTTTGGAAGTGTTACAACACTACCCTTGAGGTTATCGTGGTCAGCAGATAACCACTCAGGAACGATACGAGTTGAAGTAACTTCAAGAACCTGCTTAAATCTTTCAAGGTCCTTCTTAGTTTCCTTAATTTCGATTACATCGCCAACCTTAACCTGAATAGATGGGATGTTAGCCTTCTTGCCGTTTACAGTAACAAGATTATGTCTTACAACCTGTCTTGCTTCCTTTCTAGTACGACCATAGCCTAATCTGAAAACTACGTTATCAAGTCTTGTTTCAAGAAGCTGAAGTAAGTTTTCACCAGTAATACCGTTCATCTTATCAGCTTTCTTATAGTAGTTTCTGAACTGCTTTTCAAGTACGCCGTAAATGAACTTAACCTTCTGCTTTTCCTTTAACTGAACGCCGTATTCACTTAACTTGCGCATATTTCTTTTACGATTGCCTAACTTCTTAGAAGAGCCGAGTACACTAGGTTCAATACCAAGGTATCTGCATCTCTTAATGATAGGACCCATATCTCTAGCCATTAATAATGTACCTCCACAAATATATTCTACACTGTATTAAAATTAAACTCTTCTTCTCTTAGGTGGTCTACAACCATTGTGAGGAACAGGAGTAACATCCTTAATCATAGTAACGTCAAGACCAACTGTCTGTAAAGCTCTGATAGCAGCTTCACGTCCTGAACCAGGACCCTTAACGAATACTTCAACAGTCTTTAAACCATAATCCTTAGCAGCACCTGCAGCCTTTTCAGCAGCCATCTGTGCAGCATATGGAGTAGACTTCTTAGAACCTCTGAAACCTAATTCGCCAGCACTTGCCCATGATAAAGCATTACCAGCAGCATCTGTAATAGTAACAATTGTATTATTAAAAGTTGACTGTATATGAGCTTGGCCACGTTCAACAACTCTTCTGTCACGACGTCTACGGCCTGCAGCTTTCTTTACTGTCTTTGCCATTAAATTAACCTCCTTAAATCAATTACATTGATTAATTATTTCTTCTTGTTCGCAACAGTTCTTCTAGGACCTTTTCTTGTTCTAGCGTTTGTCTTAGTCTTCTGACCTCTACATGGAAGACCTCTTCTGTGACGAATACCTCTGTAACAACCGATTTCCATAAGTCGCTTGATGTTCATAGCAACTTCTCTTCTTAAATCACCTTCAACAAGTGTATGAGTTTCATCGATAGCTTCTCTAATCTTTGCAACTTCATCATCTGTAAGGTCTCTAACTCTAGTGTCTGGATTAATACCAGTCATAGATAAAATCTTGTCTGCCTTAGCACGTCCGATACCGAATACATAAGTAAGGCCGATTTCAATACGCTTTTCTCTAGGTAAATCAACACCCGCAATACGAGCCATTCTTTGCACCTCTTTCTTGTAATAAAATTACAGTTTCTTATAATAATTTCGGTATGATATTTTAATTTTAGCACAGGATATAACCTGTTACCTAGGGGCAGCCGCTCCCCATCTAACGGTACTTGGGCCTTTAAGGGCAATTAACCCTTTCTAACCATATTATATACACTAAAATAAAATACTTACCGAATACTGAGTATATCACACTTGTTTTTATAAATCAAGTGTTTTTTTACATTTTTTTGAAAAATATTTAATTTTTTTATTTTCCGTAAAAATAAGCACAGGGCTGTCACCAGCCCTGTCCCATAATCTGTATAGTAACAGATGCCGGGCATATTAAAATATCAGCCCTGTCTCTGCTTATGCTTAGGGTTTTCGCAGATAATTCTAACTGCACCCTTTCTCTTAATTACTCTACATTTTTCACACATTGGTTTAACTGATGGTCTAACCTTCATTTGAATTCTCCTTTCATTTACCTCTCCAGGTAATACGTCCTTTACTCAAATCGTATGGTGACATTTCAATTTTAACCTTGTCACCTGGTATTATTCTGATAAAGTTCATTCTTAACTTACCTGAAATATGGGCAAGAATCTGATGTCCATTTTCCAGTTCAACTGAAAACATAGCATTTGGAAGTTTCTCGAGGACAGTGCCTTCTACTTCTATTACGTCATTTTTTGCCAAGGCTTTTTACCTCCTTAAAATCAATTACAAGTTTTATTATACTTTGCCAGAGCTTTTCTTATATGGGAATCATTAATATATAATTCATTCTCCAGCATATTTTCAATCTCAGAATTTACTTCATTTGAAATCTGAATATGAATTTTCTTCTTTTTCTTTGGTTTTTCAAGTGTTCTCAACTTTCCGTCTGCTATATAGGCGTATGTGTCATCACTGTGCAATACGATAAACGCACCACCTTTATCATGACCGGCCTTTGAGAAACATATTTGACCTTTTTTCAACAATTCCTTCACCTCTTATACTAAGGTTAATAGCTCAGGCTCATTCTCTGTAACCAGCACAGTATTCTCATAATGAGCTGAATCACTGCCATCATTAGTCACAACAGTCCATCTATTAGGAAGTGTATGTACTTTATAAGTACCTACAGTTACCATTGGCTCGATTGCAAGTGTCATACCCTTTACAAGTTTTGGACCCGGTCTTCCTGTTCTATAATTAGGTATCTCTGGGTCCTCGTGCATATCACGTCCGATACCATGTCCAACATAATCACGAACAACACTGTAGCCATTACTCTCAACATAGTCTTGAATAGCAGCTGATACCTTGTTCAAGTAATTACCTACTTTTACTAATTTAACGCCTTCAAAGAAGCTTTCTTTTGTAATATCAATAAGTCGTTGCCTTTGTTCTGAAATTTGACCTACACCGAATGTTCTCGCAGCATCGCCATGAAAACCATCGATATATGCTCCAGTATCTATTGAAATAATGTCGCCCTCTTTTAAAACAGTATTGCCTGACGGAATACCATGAACGACTTGTTCATTAACTGAGGCACAAATTGAGGCCGGATAGCCATACAATCCCTTAAAAGAAGGAACTGCTCCACAAGAACGAATATATTCTTCAGCAATTCTATCCAATTCCTTAGTTGTTATACCGGGACGGATACTTTTTTCAATTAAGTTAAGTGTTTCACCAGTAATTCTACCAGCAATACGCATCTTCTCAATATGACTTTCCTTCTTTATCGTAATAGACATTACTATTTATCCTCTAAGGCATTAACAACGGCATTAAATATTTCATCAATATCGCCTACGCCGTTAATTTTAACCAACAAACCTTTTTCATCGTAATAGTTAATAACTGGAGCAGTTGTTTCATGATAAACCTTAAGTCTATTCTTAACTGTTTCTTCGTTATCATCCTTACGCTGAATCAAAGCTTCACCACAAGCATCGCATACGCCGTCCTGCTTTGGTGGATTATACTTAACGTGGTACATTGAACCACACTTTGGGCAACCTCTTCTGCCTGTCATTCTGTCAACAATAATGTTATCATCAACATCAATACAAACAACCTTATCAAGAGGACCTGTAATAGCATCAAGACCTTCTGCCTGAGATACATTTCTTGGATAACCGTCAAGAATGTAACCATTCTTACAGTCATCAGCTTTAATTCTTTCAGCTAACATTGCAGAAACGATTTCGTCAGAAACAAGACCGCCTGCATTCATTATTTCACTAACCTTTTTGCCCAGTTCTGTACCCTGCTTCATCTGCTCTCTTAATAAATCACCAGTTGAAATATGAGCTATTCCGTAGTGCTTAGAAAGCTTCTTAGCCTGAGTACCCTTGCCTGCACCTGGACAACCGATAAGTACTAATTTCATAATTTAATACATCTCCTAAAAAAGAGCCGGGAGACCCGGCTCCTTTATATAGTTTAATCTTATTTATTTAAAAAACCTGTATAATGTCTCTTAACAAGCTGTGATTCAAGCTGCTTGATAATTTCAAGAGCAACGCCTGTTACGATAAGTAATGTTGTACCACCGAAGCCCATATTTACGCCTGTTACCCAGTTTAATACAACTGGAACCATAGCAATAATTGAATAAGCGAATGCACCAATAAGTGAAATTCTATCAACTATTCTCTGGATATAATCAGATGTAGGCTTACCAGGTCTAATACCAGGTACAAAACCACCATTCTTCTTCATGTTTTCTGCAACTTCAACTGGGTTGAATGCAAAAGAAGTATAGAAGAATGTAAAACAGAAAATAAGAATTACATATAATACTGCACCTACAGGATGGTGTGTAGATAATACATTTGAAATCTTAGAAAGAGTTGTACTCTGTATTAACTGATTGATAGTATATGGGAACTGTAAAATAGAAATAGCGAAGATGATAGACATAACACCAGCAATATTTACCTTAATAGGAATAAATGAAGTCTGTCCACCAACCATCATTCTACTTCCACCTGCAAGTTTATTTGAATACTGTACAGGAATACGTCTTTCGCCATCTGAAACTAAAACAACGAAAACCATAACTACGAATAAGATTGCGAGAATAACTACAATCTTAACCCAACCCATAGCACTGCCTGAAGCAGCTGTAATAAGGCTATTAACTCCAGTACCTAAACCAGAAAGGATATTAGCAAAGATGATGAATGATGCACCATTACCAATACCTATTTCAGTTAATTTTTCGCCTAACCACATAATAAAGATAGTACCGGAAACCATTGTAAACAGAGCTACAATATAAACATACCAGTTAGGGTTTTTAAAAGCACTGTGAATTGTGTACACCTGTCCGGCACCCTGTAAGAACGCCAATGCAACAGACATCACTCTAGTGTACTGAGAAATCTTTTTTCTTCCCTCTTCACCATCTTTTTGTATCTGTTCCAATCTTGGAATAGCAACTGTTAAAAGCTGCATAATGATAGAGGCAGTAATGTATGGTCCAATACCCATAGCGAATATTGTACCATAGTTACCTCCGGTAATAAGTGAGTAGAGAGTATCGCTAGCACCGGCATTATGCAGGGCATTAATATTAATACCCGGCACCGGAATGAAAGTACCCAAACGCACTATTACCAATACTATTAACATATTCAATAACTTAGCACGTATTTCCTTAACTTTGAATGCGTTCTTAAGTGTACTAAACAATTAAATCACCTCAGCTTTTCCGCCTGCGGCTTCAATTTTCTCCTTTGCAGAAGCGCTGAAATAATTTACCTGAACTGTAAGTTTCTTTGTGATTTCGCCCTGACCTAAGATCTTAACGCCATCTCTTGGGTTAGATACAAGACCCTTAGACTGTAATGCCTTGATATCAACTACGTCGCCGTCGTTAAATACATCTAAAAGAGCTAAGTTGATAGCAACGATGTTCTTAGAATTAATGCAAGTGAAACCTCTCTTAGGAATTCTTCTATATAATGGCATCTGACCACCTTCGAAACCTGGTCTTACGCCACCACCTGAACGAGACTTCTGACCGTCACGACCTCTACCTGCAAACTTACCGTTGCCTGAACCGTGACCTCTACCCTTACGGAACTTCTTTGTCTTTGCGCCGTCAGCTGGCTTTAATTCATTTAAAAACATTTAGGTACACCTCCTTAAATTAAATTTCCTCTACCTTTACAAGGTGCTTAACCTGGTTAAGCATACCTCTAATTGCAGCATTGTCCTGCTGCTCAACAGTTGAGTGAAGCTTGTTCAAGCCGAGAGCCTGAACAGTCTTTCTATGTTTAGGGATTGCACCTATTGTAGACTTTACTAATGTAATTTTTAACATCTCAATATCCCCCTTAACCAAGAATTTCTTCAACAGTCTTGCCTCTAAGCTTAGCAATCTTCTCTGGAGAAGTTGAATTTGCTAAACCGTCGATTGTAGCACTAACTACATTTCTCTTATTACGAGAACCTAAAGACTTTGTTCTGATATTTTTGAAACCTGCAAGTTCAAGAACGGCACGAGCTGGACCACCTGCGATGATACCAGTACCTTCTGGAGCTGGCTTTAAAAGAACTGTTGCTCCACCGAACTTACCATAAATTTCATGGTAAAGACTACCATTTTCATTTAAGTCAACCTTGATGATATTCTTGATTGCATCATCCTTACCCTTGCGGATAGCATCAGGGATTTCAGTTGCCTTACCTAAGCCTACGCCTACGTGACCATTACCGTCGCCTACTACTACTAAAGCAGCGAAACGCATAGTACGACCACCTTTAACTACCTTTGTTACTCTCTTAATGGTAACTACGTTATCCCTTAAATCGAGAGCGCTAGTATCGATTTTTGTTCTCATGTGTTCCCCTCCTTATTAGAATTGTAAGCCGGCTTCTCTTGCTGCGTCAGCTAAAGCCTGGATTTTGCCTGTATAAACAAAACCGCCTCTATCAAAAACTACTTCTTTAATACCTTTTTCAATAGCCTTCTTAGCTACTGTTTCGCCAACAACTTTAGCAGCTTCTACAGTGTTTGTAAATTCAACCTTGCTCTTAACGTCAGCTTCCATAGTTGATGCAGCACAAATTGTGTTGCCTACTGTATCATCAATAATCTGTGCATAGATATGCATGTTTGATCTAAATACTGCTAATCTAGGTTTCTGAGCTGTACCTGAAATGTTATTACGAAGTCTGTAATGACGCTTTGCTCTAGCTACAGCACGTGATGGCTTTCTAATCATTGCACATTCACTCCTTTATTATTTCTTACCAGTCTTACCAACCTTACGTCTGATAGTTTCAGTTGTGTACTTAATACCTTTACCCTTGTATGGTTCTGGTGGTCTCTTAGTTCTGATTTCAGCTGCGAACTGACCAACCTTTTCCTTGTCGATACCGCTTACAGTAATCTTGTTACCGTCAACCTTAGTTTCGATACCTTCAGGGTCTTCCATTTCTACTGGGTGAGAGTAGCCAAGAGTTAAAGTTAACTTCTTACCAGCCTTTGCTGCTCTGTAACCAACACCGTTGATTTCGAGTTCCTTAGTATAACCATTTGTAACACCTTCAACCATGTTGAAAATAAGTGTTCTAGTTAAACCGTGTAAAGACTTATATCTCTTTAAGTCGCTAGGTCTTGTTACAATAACTTCTGAACCTTCAACCTTAATATCTAAATCATCTACTAATTTACGAGTTAAAGTACCCTTAGGGCCCTTAACTGTAATCACGTTACCTTCCTCAAGCTTAACTTCTACGCCGGCAGGAATAGCAACAGGTAATTTACCAATACGTGACATTCAATTTACCTCCTTCTATTACCATACGAAGGCGATAACTTCGCCGCCAACGCCGAGCTTTCTGGCTTCCTTATCAGTGATAACACCCTTGTTAGTAGAAACAATAGCTGTACCCATACCGCCTAAAACTCTTGGTAACTCATCCTTGTTAGCATAAATTCTAAGACCTGGCTTAGAAATTCTCTTGATACCTGAAATAACCTTTTCGTTCTTGTTGGCACCATACTTTAATGTAATGCGCATTGTCTTCTTAACGCCGTCTTCTATAACTTCATAACCTGCTACATAGCCTTCCTTAACGAGGATATCAGCAATAGCCTCTTTCATCTTACTGCAAGGCATTTCTACTGTATCGTGCTTAGCAGTGTTAGCATTTCTAATTCTAGTGAGCATATCTGCAATAGGATCACTCATTGACATTTGAAAAAACCTCCTTTCAATTACCAGCTGGCCTTCTTTACTCCAGGGATTTCACCCTTGTACGCTAATTCACGGAAACAAATTCTACAAATACCGAATTTTCTCAAGTAAGCATGTGGTCTACCGCAAATTCTGCAACGAGTATAGCTCTGAGTTGAAAACTTAGGTTTTTTTGCTTGCTTAACCTTCATTGATGTCTTAGCCATAATTGTTTTCTCCTCCTTATTTCTTAAATGGCATACCGAATAATCTAAGAAGCTCTCTTGCTTCTTCATCAGTATTAGCTGTTGTTACAAATACAATATCCATACCTCTGATTTTATCAATCTTATCAAACTGAATTTCAGGGAACATTAACTGTTCCTTGATACCTAATGTGTAGTTACCTCTACCATCGAAAGAGTTAGCACTTACACCACGGAAGTCACGAACTCGAGGAAGAGCGATGTTGATGAGCTTACTTGCAAAGCTGTACATCTTTTCACCTCTTAAAGTTACCTTACAACCGATAGGCATACCTTCACGAAGTTTGAAATTGGCAATAGACTTTCTTGCCTTAGTTACGATTGGCTTCTGACCAGAAATGATAGTCATATCATTTACTGCATTGTCGATAGCCTTAGAGTTATCTTTTGCTTCACCAAGTCCCATGTTGATAACGATTTTTTCAATCTTTGGAACTTCCATAATATTCTTGTATGAGAATTTAGCTACCATTGCTGGTACTACTTCATTAACATAATATTCCTTAAAAGCGTTCACGTTTAGTTACCTCCTTCCCAGATTAGTCGATTACTTCGCCAGTTGACTTAGCAATTCTCTGCTTTACACCATCTGTAACCTTGTAACCAACTCTGGTAGGCTTGCCTTCGTGTAAAAGCATTACGTTAGATACGTCAATAGCTGCTTCTTTAGTAATAATACCGCTGTTTGGATTCTGTGGGCTAGCCTTTACGTTCTTCTTAACCTGGTTAACACCTTCAACAACTACCTTGTTGCTCTTTGTAATAACCTGGATAACCTTACCTGACTTGCCTTTATCCTTACCTGCAATAATCTGAACTTTATCGCCTTTTTTAATCTTCATACTGACCCTTACCTCCTATTATAATACTTCAGGTGCAAGAGACAATATCTTCATATACTGCTTCTCTCTGAGCTCTCTTGCAACAGGTCCAAAAATACGAGTACCTCTAGGGTTTTTATCTTCTTTGATAATTACAGCTGCATTTTCATCGAACTTGATGTAAGAACCATCTGGTCTGTGAGTACCCTTTACAGTTCTAACAACAACAGCTCTGACTACTTCGCCCTTCTTAACAACGCCGCCTGGTGTTGCATCTTTAACAGTAGCAACTATAACATCACCAATATTAGCATATCTTCTTGTTGAGCCGCCTAATACTCTGATACATAATAATTCTTTAGCACCTGAGTTGTCTGCGACAGCCAATCTGCTTTCCTGCTGAATCATTGTGTTTCCTCCTTATATTCAGGAATTACTTAACCTTTTCTACGATAGAAACAAGTCTCCATCTCTTATCCTTAGATAAAGGTCTAGTTTCCATAACCTTTACTTTATCACCAATCTGACACTCATTATTCTCATCGTGAGCCTTTAACTTGTAAGTTGTCTTTACAATCTTCTTGTATAATGGATGTCTTACGTTATTTTCAACTGCAACAACGATTGTCTTGTCCATCTTGTTGCTAATTACTTTACCAATTCTTGTTTTACGAAGATTTCTTTCCACTTGAAACTTCCTCCTTCCATTATGCAAATATTAAAGAGCCTTTTCCTTCTGAGTCAAAACTGTCTGAATTCTAGCAATATTCTTACGAACTAATGTAATTCTTGAAGTGTTGCTCAACTGGTTAGTGGCATTCTGAAATCTTAAGTTAAATAATTCCTTCTTAGCTTCTACTAAATCGTTATTTAACTCAGCAACAGTCTTTGAATTTAATTCTTCAATAAACTCCTTAGTTTTCATTCTTGTCACACTCCTTTTCCTGGTCAGCGCGTGAAACGATCTTGCACTTGATAGGTAACTTATGAACAGCAAGTCTTAAAGCTTCTCTTGCAACTTCTTCAGATACACCTGCAATTTCAAACATAACTCTACCTGGCTTAACAACAGCTACCCAATATTCAGGAGCACCTTTACCAGAACCCATTCTTGTACCGGCTGGCTTAGCTGTAACAGGCTTATCAGGGAAGATTTTAATCCAAACCTGACCACCACGCTTAATATATCTTGTCATTGCGATACGGGCTGCTTCAATCTGGTTAGACTTGATCCAGCATGGCTCTAAAGCCACAATACCGTAATCACCGTAAGTAATCTTGTTGCCTCTTAAAGCCTGACCTCTCATACGGCCTCTAAACTGCTTACGTCTTTTAACTCTCTTAGGCATTAACATTACTGAACACTCCCTTCTGCAACTTTCTTCGCAGGAAGAACCTCACCTTTGTAAATCCAAACCTTAACACCAATCTTACCATAAGTAGTGTTAGCTTCTGCAAAACCATAATCGATATCTGCTCTTAAAGTCTGAAGAGGAATAGTACCTTCATGGTATGTTTCTGTACGAGCCATTTCAGCACCGCCAAGTCTACCGCTACAAGTAGTCTTGATACCCTTAGCACCAAACTTCATAGCTGTCTGCATAGCCTTCTTCATTGCACGACGGAAAGTTACACGATTTTCAAGCTGTCTTGCAATATCTTCTGCTACTAACTGGCTGCTTGTTTCAGGTCTCTTAATTTCTTCAATGTTAACCATAACCTTCTGGCTAGTCATTGTCTGAAGTTCAGCACTTAATTCCTGAATTGCAGAACCCTGTCTACCGATTACGATACCAGGCTTTGATGTATATACTGTAATTTTAACTCTTTCGTTTGTTCTTTCGATAGCAACCTTAGCAACACTTGAGTTTGCTAATTTGTTCTTAACGAAAGTTCTAAGCTTATTGTCTTCAACTAAGAAGTTAGCGTAGTCCTTCTTATCAGCGTACCAAGTTGAATCCCAATCCTTGATAATGCCAACTCTTAATCCATGTGGATTTACTTTCTGACCCATGGTTGACCTCCTTATTTCTTCTCATCTAAATATATTGAGATGTGAGCAGTCTTCTTGTTAATTCTGTATGCTCTACCCTGAGCTCTTGGACGAATTCTCTTAAGAGTTGGTCCCTGATTAGCTACAACATCTGCAACATAAAGATTATTCTCGTCTAATTCATTATTATTTACTGCATTAGCAATAGCAGATTTTAAAACCTTTTCAATAATTTCGGCAGCGTATCTTGGAGAGTACTTTAAAATACCCATAGCTTCAATAACGCCTTTACCCTTAATCTGGTCTAAAACGATTCTAGCCTTTGTATCAGAAATTCTTACGAACTTTACATGAGCCTGTGGACGTCTGTCCTTGTTCTGCTCATTTCTAGCTTTCTTTACCTGGCTTCTATGTCCCTTTGCCATTTAAGGTTCCCTCCTTCCAACAATTGTTTATTATCTAGCGCCTGACTTTTTCTCTGCGTCTTTACCGTGACCTCTGTAAGTTCTTGTTAAAGCGAATTCGCCTAACTTGTGACCTACCATATCCTCTGTAACGAATACAGGAACGTGCTTTCTACCATCATGAACGGCAATTGTGTGACCAATCATTTCTGGGAAAATAGTAGAACGGCGAGACCAAGTCTTTATAACATCCTTTGTATTGGCTGCATTCTGAGCTTCTACCTTCTTCATAAGGTGTTCGTCACAGAATGGTCCTTTTTTAAGTGATCTACTCATTTTAGGTCCTCCTATTATTTATGTCTACTACGAACTATATACTTGTTGCTTGCTTTATGCTTCTTTCTTGTCTTATAACCAAGAGCTGGCTTACCCCATGGAGTACAAGGAGCTGGACGACCGATAGGAGCTCTACCTTCACCACCACCGTGTGGATGGTCGTTAGGGTTCATAACAGAACCACGAACTGTAGGTCTGATACCCATGTGTCTCTTCTTACCTGCATTACCAATGTTGATAAGTTCGTGGTCGATATTACCTACCTGACCAATTGTAGCCTTACACTTAACTGGTAATAATCTCATTTCGCCAGATGGTAATCTAACTGTACCATACTTAGCATCCTTAGCCATTAACTGAGCAACGTTACCTGCTGAACGAACTAACTGTCCGCCTGCACCTGGTACCATTTCAATGTTGTGAATTTCAGAACCAACTGGAATAGCACTTAATGGTAATGCGTTACCAACTCTAACTTCAGCTTCAGCACCGCTCATGATTGTTGTACCAACCTTTAAACCGTTTGGAGCAAGAATGTATCTCTTTTCACCATCAGCGTAGTTGATTAAAGCGATATTAGCTGTTCTATTTGGATCGTATTCGATTGCTGCTACAACACCAGGAATACCATCTTTATTTCTCTTGAAGTCGATTAATCTATACTTCTTCTTAGCACCGCCACCGATGTGACGAACTGTTATCTTACCCTGATTGTTACGACCTGCAGTAGTCTTAATGTGAACTACGAGGCTTTTTTCAGGAGTAGACTTAGTGATTTCAGAGAAGTCAGAAACTGTCATCTGTCTTCTTGAAGGTGTATAAGGTTTAAATCTCTTAATACCCATTTTTTACACTCCTTTATCAAAAATTATCACACTCAATCGTGTGTCTATCCGTCAATTAATTACATACCCTGGAAAATTTCGATTTCCTTGCTTTCTGCTGTAAGCTGAACAATAGCTTTCTTTCTGTTGTTTGTCTTACCGAAAGTATAGCCACGTCTCTTAGTCTTACCTGAAATATTCATTGTGTTAACACTTGCTACCTTAGTGCCTTCAAACATCTTTTCAACAGCCTGCTTGATGTCAATCTTAGTAGCTTCTGGATGAACATAGAAAGCGTACTTCTTGTTAGCCATTTCGTTCATTGACTTTTCAGTAATAACTGGCTTTAAAATAACGTCATAATACTTGATATTAGCCATTATGCGTACACCTCCTCAATCTTCTCTACTGCTGCCTTAGTAACAACAACTGAATCATACTTTAAGATATCGTATACATTGATTGTGCTTACTGAAGCTGTCTTTACAGTAGGGATATTTCTTGCAGCTACAACTGCCTTTTCGTTTGCATCTTCAAGAACAACTAAAGACTTGTTTACGTTGAGGTTGTTTAATACCTTAACCATTTCCTTAGTCTTCATTTCTGGTAAATTGATTTCGTCAACTACTACGAACTTACCGTCATTTACCTTAGTAGTTAAAGCAGACTTTAACGCTAATCTCTTAACCTTCTTGTTAAGCTTGAAAGAGTAATCTCTTGGCTTTGGAGCGAATACAACACCACCGCCAGTCCACTGTGGTGAACGTGTTGAACCCTGTCTAGCTCTACCTGTACCCTTCTGTCTCCAAGGCTTTCTACCGCCTCCGCGAACTTCTGCACGAGTTAAAGCACTCTGTGTACCCTGTCTCTTGTTTGCAAGATACTGTACAACTGCCTGATGCATAACATGTGTATTAACTTCTACAGCA
>UQYD01000008.1 GCA_900545305.1 uncultured Eubacterium sp. | reverse complement strand
TTTGGCACCTCGATGTCGGCTCATCGCATCCTGGGGCTGTAGTAGGTCCCAAGGGTTGGGCTGTTCGCCCATTAAAGCGGTACGCGAGCTGGGTTCAGAACGTCGTGAGACAGTTCGGTCCCTATCCGTTGTGGGCGTAGGAAATTTGATAGGAGCTGTCCTTAGTACGAGAGGACCGGGATGGACGAACCTCTGGTGAATCTGTTGGTAACCAATGCCACAGCAGAATAGCCAAGTTTGGAACGGATAAACGCTGAAGGCATCTAAGCGTGAAGCCAACCTAAAGACTAGATTTCCCATGCGAAAGCAGTAAGACTCCTTGTAGACGACAAGGTTGATAGGCCAGAGATGTAAGCACAGTAATGTGTTCAGTTGACTGGTACTAATAAGTCGAGGGCTTGACCAAAGAGTAACGAGAAGCACGAGCTACGATGCAGAGACGTTACAAAGTTTGACGGTTATGTCGAAAGGTCAGAAATGACTGGTGTTTGAATTCAGTTTTAATTTTCAAGGTAGATTCAAATTTAATGATCCTCGATAGCTCAGCGGTAGAGCATCCGGCTGTTAACCGGAGGGTCGTAGGTTCGAATCCTACTCGGGGAGTTCTACTATAAATTAAACATTTGGTGACATTAGTAGATTGAACTATTCCCATAGCGAAAGCTAGTGTGAATATAAATTTATGGCCCGTTGGTCAAACGGTTAAGACACGGCCCTTTCACGGCTGAGATAGGAGTTCGATTCTCCTACGGGTCACTATTTTTTCATATAACGGGGTGTAGCGTAGCTTGGCTAGCGCGCCTGATTTGGGATCAGGAGGTCGCAGGTTCGAATCCTGTCACCCCGACTCTTACTTTTTTAGTAAGTCCAGTAGCCGAGGGTAAAACTGTCGGTTTTATTTATTGTAAGATAAAATCGAATATCGGCATTATATGTATCAGTAGCTCAGCTGGATAGAGCAACGGCCTTCTAAGCCGTGGGTCGCAGGTTCGAATCCTGTCTGATACATCTTTTTTTATATATATGGTGGGTATAGCGCAGTTGGTTAGCGCGCCAGATTGTGGCTCTGGAGGCCGTGGGTTCGAATCCCACTATCCACCCTTGTGGGACACTAGCTCAGTCGGCTAGAGCACTTGACTTTTAATCAAGGGGTCTCGGGTTCGAATCCCGAGTGTCTCATTTTTTTATTTTGCGAATAAAATTTTTAGAAAGTCTTGTAAGCCTAGTATTTACTAGTGTTTCAAGGCTTTTTTTGTTTTTTATAATACAGTGGTTATAATAAAAAATATTTGTGATTATTGTGATTTTGCTATGTTTATTATAAATTTGAGGGACTAACGAGGGACTTATGAATTTCTCTTGTAAGCCCAGTATTTAAGCCTATTACAGAGAATTCTCCTGCAAAAAAATTAAAAAAAAGGGGGACTACTAATCAAGTTACGGATAAATTTTTGATATTATTCTTTTTACGCTTTATTTTTTTGTATGATTTTTAGGATTTGACTATTTAGTAGCTATAATATTCTCTATTAAATAATGGGTATTATCCTCAGATTTGCTTTTTTATATGTAAAAAGGGCAGTATATAGCCAATATTTTAAGTTTTATGTAAAAAGTTATAAATTGCCTTTTAATTTATGTTATCATTAAATTAAGGGTAAATGTGTGGAAAATAATAAAGGGTATAGGATTAATAGTTATGAGATAATGGATAAGGGAAATATGCTATTTCTTAAAATTAAGAAAGGTAAAGAAGAAATATGGATTTTACAGAAATAATGAAACAAAAGATAGACTATTGTTCTAGGCATACAGATATGCCTATGGAATTACAGCAAAAAGCTAAGAAATTATGTTGGGAGTATAACAGAACAAGTCCGGAAGAAAAAGAGGAAAGAAGCCAGATTTTAAAGGAATTATTGGGTACTTACAATCCTTTGGTATTTATAGAGCCTTCTTTCAGATGTGACTATGGATTTAATATACATACTAAGGGATTTGCCTTTATTAACTATAACTGCGTTATATTGGACACTTCTCCTGTCAATATTGGAAAGGGTGTATTTATTGCTCCTGGGGTATGTATAGCCTGTTCTGGACACGCAATTCATCCCAGCCAAAGAGCAGAGGGCATTGGCACATCAAAGCCTATTACTATAGAGGATAATGTATGGATTGGTGCAAACTCTACGTTATGTGGTGGTGTAACTATTGGTAAGGGCAGCGTTATAGGTGCAGGAAGTGTAGTAAATAAAGATATTCCAGAGGGCGTAATTGCTGTTGGAAATCCTTGCAGAGTTTTAAGAAAAATTACTGATGATGATTTGGTTAAATTATTGGGAGAATAAGCAGAAAGACCATTACAACACAGATAGGCTGTTTGTAATGGTCTCTTTGTTAATTAGTGTTTTTGGAAAAATTGTTAGATTTTTATAGCATATCTAATAATTCTTTTTTCTTTTGCTGATATTCAGATTCATCAATTAAATCCTTTTCTCTTAAATCTTTTAGTTTTCTTAAAGAATCTTCAATATTCGTATCATTACCTGTTGGCTTTGTATTTTTTTGAATTTCGCTTTGAATAACGATATTGTATTCTTTATCAGGAATTAATTCTTCAAAAACGTTGAAAACCTGATAATCATACTCTTTTGAAACTAGATTACCATCTCTATAATATTTCAATATTGTTTTTCTTACGTCATTTTCTACAATTTCTGATTTTATTTCCTTATTGTTTATTTGGCTACCTATTATAGCACCAGCACCACCGGCTAATACACCACCAATAACAGCACCGGAAATAGATGGACCGTCATTACCACCAGATACTACAGTATTGAGATGTATATCGCCTTCTTTTGTGAAGTATTTAATATCTTCTACAGGAATTTTATCATATGTAAAACTAATATCAGGTCTTATTGAGTTATAAACTACATCGTACTTTTTTTGAGTTAATTCTACTTCGATACCTTTAATATAAACGTCATATGGAATAATACTATAAAAGGTATTATCTTTTATCCAATATAAATTTTTATTACAGTTTATTGGAGTAGCATTTGGAACAATTTTGTTGTAGACATTGTTGTAAGAATCGCTTGCTTTTTTAATTAAATTATCGTGTATTTGTGGAAACGTATCTTCCATTTCATTAAATGTTAATTGACGTTTAATCAACAATATAAAAGTGATAATTGCGATAATTGACAAAATAATTAATATCATTGCCAATGTCATAGATATTTCCCCTCTCTTATGTATATTTTTATTATATTATATCATATATAACAAAATAGTTCAATAAGATATATATTTAGACTATATATTATTGTTTTTTATTCTATGTGCTAAATCCAATATCTTATTCTCAATAGTGTTGATTACCTTTATAAATTCATCGTCATTTTTGCCTGTTGGGTCATCAAGTCCCCAATCCTCTCTATGTTTACAAGGGAGGTATGGGCATTTCACATTACAACCCATAGTAATAACTATATCAGGTGTTGGAATATTTTCAATTAACTTTGAATATTGGTTTTTCATAGATATTGGGTACATTTTTTCTACTAATCTTACAGCGTCTTGATTAATTTGTGGTTTTGTTTCTGTGCCAGCAGAACAGCTATAGAAAACATTAGAAGCAAGGTGTTTTCCTAAAGCCTCGGCGATTTGGCTACGACAAGAGTTGTGAACACAGACAAAAGCTACAACGGGTTTATTATCTTTCATATTTTAATCTCCTATTTTTTATATTATTATCCTATAAAAGTAGTATAATGTCAATAAGTGGGGTGATAGTATGCAAAATTGGTTCGTAATGCTGGGAATAGATATTTTAATACCTTTATTAATGATGTTGTTTGGGTGGCTATTAAAGCATAAAACGCCTAGAAAAAATGGCATATATGGTTACAGGACAAGTATGTCAATGAAAAATAATGATACTTGGGTATTTGCAAACAGGTATTGTGGAAAGCTATGGATAAAGTGTGGGTTAATTTTATTGTTTATTTCAGTTATTCTAATGTTAACTGTAATAAAGGCAAGTAGTGATACTGTGGATATTATGGCAACAATAATATGCTTAATACAGTTAATTCCTTTGGTAGGCACAATATACCCTGTGGAAAAGGCTTTGAAAAATAATTTTGACGAAAAAGGTAACAGGAAATAGCTTTTGGTTATTTATTACATATTTAGGAAATAAAATTGGTAAAGTTGACTAATAAAAGTGGTAATTTAAAGAAGAAGGGCTTTTTTAATTGAATTATACCTAAAATGGTGCTAAAATTAGTGTATCTATATAAAAGGAGGGTAATTTTATGAAGAAATTTTTAGCTTTATTTTTAGCTTTAAGCTGTGTAATATCAATTACGGGCTGTAGTGAACAGGATAAAAAGTTTGTAGAAACTTTAAGACCGGTTCAGACAAACACAAGCACATCAACAGCTACAATGGATTTGAAATTCAACTATAAGGAATTTGAAAAAATTGTAGATGACATTGAAAGTTACAAAATTCCTGCTGATGGCGAGGAATACAATTCAGATGAAAGTTTGGATAATGAATTGGAACAGAGCAATCTTGTAGACAAAGACGGCAACATTTCAGTAAGTGTTATTTCAAATACAAAGTCTGACCCAACTAAGAATTACGCAGATGGCGATATATCTCTTTCAGTTGGTAGCGTATCTCTTAAATTAGGTAATGTGTATGTCAGAGGAAATGACGTTTACTATTCAAGAGAATATCTTCTTAATTCTATAACATTAGGTGGATTATTAGTTGGGTCTAATGATACAGAGTCTCTTAATGAAATAGATGAATTGAAAAACAATGTAAATCAGGCACTTGGTGGCAAGAAATACATTAAATTAGATAGTAGCAAAGATTTAGGTACAGATAATTTAATATCAAATTATGCATTAAATACTAGAAAAGAAAAGCAAATTGATGATTTCCTTACAGTATTTAAGGACTTTAATTCTCTTTCTGTAAAGGAAACTGAAAACGGTGCAACATTTGAACTTGATTCCGATAGCTATTCTGCATTTGTTACAAGAACTTGTGAGTACTTAAGAGCAAGAAAAGACAGTTATGAACAGCTTTTTGGCATTGAAAGTTCAAACTATGACGAAAGTGATGCATTCTTTGATGAAGTTATTGGTCTTGTAAACAATCATTCTTTTAATAACTTTATGGAAACAGCAGGGCTTAAATTTACAGTAAGTGATACAGTAGGCAAAACAGACGACACTCATTACACAGATACTATTGAAGGCGTATTTGGTAAAAATGGTAATGACCCTATTGGAACATTAACAGCAAAGACTGAATATACATTAACAGATAATGTAACATTTGAAAACATAGATGAATCTGTTGATTATATGGATGTTATGGGTGTGGTTATAGCTAATAATATTATTTATGGAAACAGATAATAAATAAGAGGATGCTACTAACAAGCCTCATTTCTTCGGAAATGAGGCTATTTTTATATTGACTGGTATGTTTACAGCCCATTTTAGGCAAAAAAAAGAAACGGCATAGTAAATACTGATATGTACGCTCCTTACTGGGAGTCCAGTAAAGAGGGTATATATCAAATACTATACCGTTTCAATATTAAATGTAATTAAGCTCTTTTAGCGATTGCCTTTGTAGGACATTTTTCTGTACAGATACCACACTGAGTACACTTGTCATAATCAACATGAGCAAGGAAGTCAGTAACAGTAACAGCTTCGCTAGGGCAGTTTCTTTCACAGATTTTACAACCCATACAACCTGCTGCACAGTTATCCTTTGTTGCCTTTGGCATATCCTTAGAATTACAAGCAACTCTAATAAGGTTATCGTAAGGAACTAATTCAATTAAGTGCTTTGGACAAGCCTTAATACAGGCACCACAGGCAACACATTTATCCTTATCAACAACGGCTACACCGTCTACAACATGAAGGGCATCGAAGTTACAAGCCTTAACACAGTTACCGTCACCAAGACAACCATAAGCACAAGCCTTTGCACCACCGTTAATACCATTTTCGTATACACAGTCAGGTGCACCATAGTATTCAAACTTGTTCTTAGCCTTGTCACAAGTACCATTACATTTTACAAAGGCTGTTTTCTTAGCAGAAGTATCAGCCTTAACACCCATAATTTCGCCGATTGCAGCAGCAGCCTTTGCACCACCAACAGGACAGCCATTTACAGGAGCTTTACCAGTAGCAATAGCTTCAGCTAAAGCATCACAGCCTGCGAAACCACAACCACCACAGTTAGCACCAGGAAGTGCTTCTCTAATAGAATCAATCTTAGGGTCTCTTTCTACTCTAAACTTAATAGCAGCAATACCGAGTATGATACCAAAGAGAACACCTAAACCACCTACAACAAGTATAGGGAATAATATAGCGTTTAACATTGTTTTCTCCTCCTCTTAAAGCATACCGGAAAAGCCTAAAAAGGCTATTGACATTAAGCCTGCTGTTATTAAAGCAATAGGGAATCCCTGAAATGCCTTTGGAATATTGTTAGATGCAATTCTTTCTCTTACACCGGCAAAAAGTACGATTGCAAGTGTAAAACCGATAGCAGCACCAACACCGTTTACAATAGACTGGATAAAGTCATATTTGTTATCCATATTTAAAACAGCAACACCGAGTACAGCACAGTTTGTTGTAATAAGTGGAAGGTAAACACCAAGTGCCTGATAGAGAGATGGTGAAGACTTCTTGATAAACATTTCAACGAACTGTACAAGAGAAGCAATAATTAAGATAAATGCAATATTGTAAAGGTATTCAAGACCAAGTTTAACAAGTACAAGGTTATATACAACCCATGTTGCAGCACTTGCAAGAGTTATAACGAATATAACTGCTACACCCATACCTGCTGCTGTTTCAACTTTCTTTGAAACACCGAGGAATGGACAGATACCTAAGAACTTAGAGAAAATAAAGTTGTTTACAAAAATTGCACCAAGAAATAATATAAATAAACTCATAATTTGTCCACCTCCTATGCGTTCTTCTTATTCTTTAATAAATTGAAAATTACCATTAAGAATGCAAGTGTAAAGAAAGCACCTGGTGGTAAAATCATAAGAATAGTTCTTGGGAAAATTTCTGGTAATGTGTAACCAAAGATAGAACCACTACCGAGAAGTTCTCTAACGATACCTAAAACTGAAAGGGCAAGGGTGAAACCAAGACCCATACCAAGACCGTCAAATAAAGAAGCAATAGGGTTGTTCTTTGAAGCATATGCTTCTGCACGACCGAGGATAATACAGTTTACAACGATAAGAGGTATGAACATACCAAGTGATGCGTTAAGAGCTGGAACATAAGCCTTTAAAAGCATCTGAATTAATGTAACGAAACCAGCGATAACTACGATAAAGCAAGGTATTCTAACCTGGTCCGGAACAATTTTTCTAATTAAAGAAATAGCAATATTTGAGCAGATAAGAACTGCTGTTGTAGATAAACCCATACCAAGACCGTTCATAAAAGATGTTGTAACGGCAAGGGTAGGACACATACCGATAACCTGTGAAAAAGTAGGGTTTTCATCAATAATACCGTTTTTAATAATTTTAAGTGGATTCATTATTTATTACCCTCCTTTTTAATAGTATCTTCATAGTATTTTGATACATCATTTGCAGATAAAGTAACTGCCTTTGATGTGATTGTAGCACCGGTAATGGCGTTAATCTGGCTGTCTGTAGCACTACCAGTCTTAGTTACTTCAAGTTCGCCTTTCTTGCCGGCAAACTGACCACTCCATTCTGGCTTAGAGCTGTTAGCACCAAGACCAGGAGTTTCATTTGAGTTATCAACTACAGAAAGACCTGTAATAGTACCTTCGTCAGTACCGTTGTCATCATTGCTGTTTGCATCAATACCGTACATAAGCTTTAAACCTGCACTAAAGCCCTTTGTAGTAACAGAAACAGCATAGCCCTTGATAGAGCCATCAGGATTTAAACCTGGAGTGTAAGAAGTAATAACTGTACCGTTGTCATCTCCAGTTTCATAATTAACTTCTACAGTTTCGCCCCATTGAGCATCGGCAAGAACAGCATTCATACTTTCTTCTGTTGTCTTTTTGTCAGCAGCAGCAATAGGTGCAGTTGTAACATCGTTTACATAGCCTAAAATACCAGAAACGATAGCACAAATAATTAATAATATAGCAGCTGGTTTTACGATTGACATATTACTTCACCTCCTTAACTTTTACCGGCTTAACATAGCCAAATTTCTTAGGTGCTGTGTATCTGTCAATAAGTGGAGCAGCAAGGTTCATAAGAAGGATTGAGTAAGATACACCTTCTGGATAACCACCAAATACTCTGATTAAAACAGTAATGATACCACAGCCAAGACCCATAATAATCTTACCCTTTGGAGTTACAGGAGTTGAAGCATAGTCAGTTGCCATAAAGAAAGCACCGAGCATTAAACCACCTGCGAAAAGTTCCTGAATAGGCTGTCTTGCAGATGCAGCTTCAATACCAGAGAGCTTGAAGATATATGTAAGAACTAATACAGTTGCAATATAAACAACAGGAGTTCTCCAAGAAATAACTTTCTTAACAATAAGGTAAACACCACCAAGAATTAAGGCAATAGCACAAGTTTCGCCAATAGTACCACCACAGTTACCTACTAAAAGGTCAACAAATGAAGTATTAAGAGCACCGGCTTCCTTAATCTGAGCAAGTGGAGTAGCATATGTTGCAGCGTCAACACCCTTCATAAAGTTAGTAGGAACAAAAGCACTACCAGTCATAAGTGTTGGATAAGATGCAACTAAAAACGCTCTACCAGCAAGAGCTGGGTTAATAAAGTTCTGACCTAAACCACCGAAAAGCATCTTTGCAATAACGATTGAAAAGAGTGAGCCAATAATAGGCATTGCAAATACTGCAATAGGGTGTGCACCCATATTAAGTGCAGGAAGGTTCATTGCTAATAAAAGACCGGTTACTACTGCTGATAAATCGTGAATAGTGTTTGGCTTCTTAGCAATTTTGTTATAAAGATATTCAAAAACGATACATGATGCAATACACATTGCAATTTCAATAGCGGCACTAATACCAAAGAAAATGATACCCATAATTGCAGCAGGGCAAAGGGCAATTACAACATCTCTCATAATAGATGTTACAGTTTCATTGGAACGAATATGGGGAGTGCCGGACACCATTAAATTATTATTTCCCATTGTCTGTCATCCTCCTATTTCTTCTGTGCCTTAGCTCTCATAATAGCCATTGTTTCACGCTTACAAATTCTGAGAGTCTGAGTAAGGTGACGCTTAGCTGGACATACATAAGAGCAAGAACCACATTCAATACAATCAAGACCGTTGTTAGCAGCAAAACCTTCGTAGTCCTTTGCAAGAGCGAGCTTATTAAGCTTAGCAGGCATAAGACCCATTGGACAGGCGTTGATACACTTAGCACAACGAATACAGTTGCTTTCAGGTGGAAGTTCAGCATCTTTCTTAGTAAGACATAAAAGAGCAGAAGAAGTCTTTATAAATGGACAGTCAGTTGAGAACATAGCCGGACCCATCATAGGACCACCAGCAATAATCTTGCCGAGGTCTTCATTTAAACCTCCTGCCATTTCAATAAGCTCATTCATGTTCATACCGATACGAATTTCATAGTTACCAGGGTTATTAGCAGCCTTACCAGTTAATGTAACGATACGACGCATTAAAGGTCTGTCTTCGCATACAGCTGTTTCAATAGCTACAACTGTGTCTACATTATCTACAATACAGCCAGCATTTGCTGGTAAAGCACCTGAAGGAACTTCTCTGCCAGTAACGGCGTTAATAAGCTGTTTTTCAGAACCCTGAGGATACTTAGTCATAAGAGCAAGAACCTTTATTCTAGGGTTATTTCCAACAGTTTTAACAACCTTTTCAATAGCGTCAGGTTTGTTGTTTTCAATAGCAATATAGCCTGTTGCGTCTGGGAAAAGTTTGAGGATAATTTCAAGACCCTTTACAACTTTTTCAGGCTGTTCCATAAGGAGTCTGTAGTCAGTTGTAAGGTAAGGTTCACATTCAGCACCGTTTACAATAACAGTGTCAATCTTGCAATCCTTAGGTGGGTTGAGCTTAACGTGAGTTGGGAAACCTGCACCACCAAGACCTACAATACCGGCTTCCTTAACTTTTTCAAGGATTTTTTCATTTGAAAAAGACTCGTAATCTGTGTCTTTGCCAATAGATGGGTCTTCCTCGTATAAACCATCGTTTTCAATGATAATGGATTTAACCATAGCACCACTTGGAGTAGCCATAGGCTTAATATCCTTTACTGTGCCTGATACAGATGCGTGAATAGGTGCAGAAACGAAACCACCGGCTTCGGCGATTTTCTGACCTACGAGAACTCTGTCACCCTTAGCTACAACTGGTTCACAAGGTGCACCAATATGCTGGCTCATTGGGTAAACTAAAAGAGAACCCTCTTTTGGCATAAGTATCTGGATAGGCTTATCCTTAGCTAAGGCTTTGCCATCCGGCGGATGAATACCTCCACGGTTAAAGGTCTGTAAATTCATAACCATGCCTCCTATAATTTTTTGACGGAAACCAACCGTCTAATAGTTGTAGTAATATTATACAAATCAATGTATCTACAACTATATATATGTCTATATGATACAATATTTTCAATTAAATTTCAAGGTAATTCGCCAATTTTGTTGCCCGTTTTACTTGTTAATTTAATATCAAACAAAAGCCGTTTTTTGTGATAAAAATTGGAGTTTTTTAAGTTATTTTGGCTATGGGTTTAGTAGGAAATAGGTCTTTGTACAGAAGTTATAAATATCCAAAAAATTGGTATAAATATTTGTTGTCAATAGACTTGTAAAGTTGTCGGAAAAGGTTTAAAATAAATCTGAATATTAGTTTTAAATTAAGGAGTGTAAAATATGAAAGTTGCTAGTTTTACTATTGACCACGATAGATTATTAAGAGGTATATATGTTTCAAGAAAGGATAGTGTTGGTAACGAAACAGTTACTACTTTTGATGTAAGAATTAAAAGACCTAATATTGAACCACCTGTAGATATTCCTGCTATACACACTCTTGAACATCTTTTAGCTGTTTATTTAAGAAGTGACGAAAGTGGTTGGGCAGATAAGGTTATTTATGTTGGACCAATGGGTTGCAGAACAGGTATGTACTTGATTTTCAAGGGCGATTTATCATCTAAGGACGTTGCAGATGTTATTACAAAGTCTTTTGAATATGTAAGAGATTTTGAAGGCGTTGTACCAGCTACAACTTCAAAGGAATGTGGTAACTACCTTGACCACAATTTAACATTGGCTAAGTGGGAAAGCAAGAAATTCCTTGACGAAGTTCTCTATAACTTGAAAGATGAAAACCTTGTTTATCCACAATAAAGAGATAAGTGAAAAAATTGATTATTTACTTATCTGACTATGGCGATTTCTCTTGAAAATTGCCATAAAAAGGGGTATAATAATATTTATTTTATAAGGAAGTGAGTTTTATGGGCAAAGACACTATTGATGACAACAAATTAATAATCGAGGATAATATAGTTTCTCAAAAGGCTACCAGAAGTAACAAGCCTGTAGGTGAGGCTGTTAGTACAGACGAACAGATAGAACAGCTATACAAAGATTTATTGGCTGAAATCGCAAAGTATCGTCCTAATAAAAATCTTGATATGGTGGAGAAAGCCTATAATCTTGCGAGAAAGGCTCACGGAAACCAAAAGAGAAAATCTGGAGAACCTTATATTATCCATCCTCTTTCAGTTGCTAAAATTTTGGCTGAATTGGAATTGGATATGGAAAGTATTGTAGCCGGTATTCTTCACGATGTTGTAGAAGATACACAGTACTCCCTTGAACAAATATCTGAAATGTTCAATCCTGATGTTGCCCTTTTAGTAGACGGTGTTACAAAGCTTGAAAAAATTGAATATTCTTCAAAAGAGGAAATGCAGGCTGAAAACTATAGAAAAATGTTCTTGTCTATGGCAAAGGATATAAGAGTAATACTTATAAAAATTGCCGATAGACTTCACAATATGAGAACATTGTCATTTATGACACCTGAAAAGCAAAAGGAAAAGGCACAGGAAACCCTTGATATTTACGCACCTTTGGCTGACCGTCTTGGTATTTCCAAAATTAAGACAGAGCTTGAGGATTTATGTCTTAGATATTTGGATAAAGATGCTTATTTTGATTTAGCTGATAAAATCCACAGAAAGCAGTCTGAACGTGAGGCTGACGTTGAAAAAATCGTAAAGGAAATACGTCAGAAATGTGAAGAAGCTGACATTAAGTGTACAGTTTATGGCAGACCAAAGCATTTCTTCAGTATTTACAAGAAAATGCACAACAAGAATAAAACTCTTGACCAGATTTTTGACTTGTTTGCAGTTAGAGTTTTAGTAGAAAGTATAAAAGACTGTTACGGGGTTTTAGGTGTTGTTCACGAAGCTTATACACCTATGCCTAACAGATTTAAAGACTATATTGCTATGCCAAAGGCCAATATGTATCAGTCATTACACAATACATTAATTGGTCCGGACGGTATAATATTTGAAATACAGATTAGAACATACGAAATGCACAGAACTGCTGAGTATGGTATTGCTGCCCACTGGAAATACAAACAGGGCAAAACAGAAATTGAAGAAGAAACAAGTGAAGATGCTAAGCTTACTTGGCTTAGAAGAATTCTTGAATGGCAGAGAGATATGTCAGATAATCAGGAATTTATGGACACTATTAAAACAGACCTTGATGCCTTTAATGATAGTGTATTCTGTTTCAGTCCTAGTGGCGAGGTAATAAGCCTTGTAGAAGGCTCTACACCTGTTGACTTTGCCTACGCTATTCATTCAGCTGTAGGTAATACTATGGTTGGTGCTAGAGTAAACGGCAGAATTGTAAACTTTGACTACCAAATCCAAAATGGCGATAGAGTAGAAATTGTTACTAGCCAAAATTCCAGAGGTCCAAGTAGAGATTGGCTTAACTTTGTAAAGACAAGTCAGGCTCGCTCTAAAATTAACCAATGGTATAAGAAGATAAATAAAGAAGAAAATATAGTAAAGGGTAAAGAACTTATTGAGCGTGAAGCTAAGAGAAAAGGCTATAATATTGCCGATTTAACTACACCTCAATTAGTTGCTAAGGTTCTTGAAAGATATAGTTTTAGAGATTGGGACTCTATTTGTGCTGCTGTAGGTCATGGTGGACTTAAAGAAGGTCAGATAGTAAACAAACTTAATGAGCTTTATCAGATTGAAGAAAAGAAGAAAAAGACAGCCGACCAGCTTTTAAAGGAAAAAGAGGAGGCTGTTAAGGCTCAGGTTGATGCAGCTGCTGCAGCAGCCAATGCTCCTAGAAAGAAGACTAAAAGTGGTGTTTACATTAAGGGTATCGGCGATACAGATGTTAGATTCTCTAAGTGCTGTGGTCCTGTTCCTGGTGATGAAATTGTTGGCTTTGTCACAAGAGGTAGAGGTGTTTCTATTCATAGAACTGACTGCGTAAACATTATTAATCTTAGTGAAGAAGAAAGAGCAAGACTTTTAGAGGCTGAATGGAGTGTACCTCTTGATAACAAGGGCGAAGCTAACTATAGTGCTGAAATTAGAGTATTTGCTCCTAACAGAGATGGTCTTACAGTTGATATTCTTAAAGTTCTTGTTGATGATGGTGTTCCAGTATTAAATGTAAATGCCAGAGCTTTAAAGAACGATAGTGCGGTTATTGATTTATCTATGAAGATAAAGGGTAAGGAACAGCTTGAGTTTATTTGTAAAAAGATATTACAGATTTCTGGCGTAGACAGAATTGAGAGAGTGACAACATAATGAGATTGGTTTTGCAGAGAGTTGCCCACGCAAGTGTTACTATTGACGGTGAGGTTGTGGGCAAGATAGATAAAGGCATACTTGCTCTTGTAGGAATGAATACAGGAGATGACGAAAGTGTCTTTGAAAGAATGTTTAACAAAATAACAAAACTCCGTATTTTTGAGGACAGTGAGGATAAAATGAATTTGTCTGTAACTGACCTTGATTACGGTGTGCTTTTAGTTCCTAACTTTACAATATATGCTGATGCCAGAAAGGGCAATCGCCCTAGCTTTGCTATGGGTGCTAAGCCTGATGAGGCAAGGGAAAGTTTCAATAACTTTGTAAAATATGCTAAAGAACATTATCCAAAGGTGGAAAGTGGTGTCTTTCAGGCTGATATGAAGGTTGAACTTTTAAATGATGGACCAATTACTATTTTATTAGATAGTGATAAGTTATTCTAGCATTAATGGAGGTTCTATAATGCGTTTAATGTGTGAAATTTCCCAGTCTATGGGTGAAAACTGTTACTTTGTTGTAGACGAAAGTACAAACAAGGCAATAGTTATTGACCCAGGGGAAAATGGAAAAAAGTTAAATAAAAAAATAGATGATAATAATTTAGAAGTTGTAGCAATCTGTCTTACTCATTGTCATTTTGACCACATTGGTGCTGTGGCTGAAGTTAAGGCTCACACAAATGCTCCTGTGCTTATTTGTTCAGGAGATGAAAAGATTGCTGAAAATCCTGTTTATAACTTATCTTCACGTTTTACAGAACCTATTACAGTAGAGTATGACAGAGTTTTGCAAGACGGAGAAAAGTTTGCCTTTGGCAATTTGGAGTTTGAAACTATTATAACTCCGGGACATACACCGGGCTGTGGCTGTTTCTACTTTGAAAGAGAAGGTGTGCTCTTTTCAGGAGATACACTTTTCTATATGAGCTATGGCAGAACTGATTTCCCTATGGGTAGTTCTGTTCAAATTACAAAGAGTATTAAAGAAAAGCTTTTTGTATTGCCGGACTACGTAAAAGTTTACTCAGGTCATGGACAGCCTACAGAAATAGGATTTGAAAAGAAAAATAATATGTATATTAATGTTTAATTGTTTTTAGGGTATAAAATGCTTAAACATATGGAGGAAATATGGACTATATAGTATCAGGGCATAAATACGTTGATGACGTTGTTTCAATGCTGATGATGTTTTATCCAAATGAAAAATATACGCAGGTAGATGAAGTGGGAGATAATTTTACAGTTGTTTCCGTATTGTCTAAAAATACAGCATCTGCCCACGTTTTTAAAAACGGTAAGGAAATAACATCAGGTGCCTGTATCGGTCAGTTTGATGATATAAAAGAACATAAAAGAGTTTTAAAGGTTGCTATATTGCGAGCTTTAAAGGCTGTTAAAAATATTGATATGCCTTGGGGTATTCTTACAGGTGTAAGACCGGCTAAGTTGGTTTCAGATATGTGGGCAGAAGGCAAAAGTGATTTTGAAATAAGGGAAGAAATGGTTAGAAAATTCAAAGTAAGCCCTGATAAGGTTTCACTTATGTTTTCAGTTGCCAATTCTGAACAAAAAATATTAAAAGACGGCAAGGGCAAGGTTTCATTGTATATTGGAATTCCTTTCTGTCCTACAAGATGCTTATATTGTTCCTTTACTTCCTATGATATGAAGCGTTATAATGGTAAAATGGACGCCTACTTAGATGCTCTTGAAAAGGAAATGGCTCATTGTTCAAAGTATTACCAGTATAAGAAAATTTCAAGTATTTACATTGGTGGAGGTACTCCAACTTCACTTAATGAACAACAGCTTGAAAGATTGTTGTCAATGGTAGATAAATACTATTCAAGACCACAGGAATATACTGTTGAGGCAGGCAGACCTGATACTATTACAAGGGAAAAGTTGAGAATATTAAGACACCACAATGTTGGTAGAATTTCAATTAATCCACAGACTTTAAACCAAAAAACTCTTGACCTTATAGGCAGAAATCATACAGTAGAAATGTTTATTGATGCCTTTAAAATGGCAAGAGAAGAAGGATTTAAGGATATAAATACAGACATTATTCTTGGTCTTCCCGGTGAAGGCGAAGAAGAAGTTACAAATACTTTAAAGGGTCTTAAGGAATTAGGACCTGAGAGTATTACTGTTCATACCCTTGCAGTAAAGAGAGCATCTCGTTTGAAGGAAACCTTAGGGGATTACACAATGACAGATGCCGGCTTAATGGATAGACTTCTTGGCTTGGCAGCATTTTTCACAGATAGAATGGGTATGCACCCATATTATATGTACCGTCAAAAGAATATGGTTGGTAATTTTGAAAATGTTGGTTATGCTAAAGAGGGCTATGAATGTATTTACAACGTAGAAATTATGGAAGAACAGCAGACAATACTTGCTCTTGGTGCCGGTGGTTCTACAAAACTTGTAAATAGCGAAAATGCACAGATTGAAAGAATATTCAACGTAAAAAGCGTTGATGACTACATAAACAGAATAGATGAAATGATACAGAGAAAAGAGGTTGGAATAAAATGGCTTTAAAACGTCCTAGAGGAACTAATGACTTTCTTGGCGACAAAGTAAAGTTAATGACTAAATTAGAAGAAACAGTAAGAGATGTTTGTAAGAGTTTTGGTATAAACGAAATTAGAACACCAATGTTTGAATATACTGAACTTTTCCAAAGAGGTGTAGGTGAAACAACTGATATTGTTCAGAAAGAAATGTTTACCTTTGAAGACAGAGGTGGCAGAAGTCTTACACTTAAACCGGAGGGTACAGCCGGTGCTGCAAGAGCATTTATTGAAAATGGTCTTTACTCAGAGGCTCAGCCTACAAAGCTTTTCTATGTTACACCATGTTTCAGAAATGAAAGACCACAGGCAGGACGTTATAAGCAGTTCCACCAGTTTGGTGTAGAAATGTACGGTACTTACGATGCAAGTGCCGATGCAGAAGTTATTTCTCTTGTATATGAAATTTTCAATAGATTAGGTTTAAAGAATGTTAGATTAAAGATTAATTCTCTTGGTTCTAACGAATGTAGAAAGAAATATAACAAGGTATTAAAGGATTACATTGGCGACAGACTTGACCACCTTTGTGATGACTGTAAGTCAAGATTTGAAAAAAATCCTTTAAGAGTATTGGACTGTAAGAATAAGAACTGTAAGGAAGTTCTTTCTGATGCTCCTGCTGTTCTCGATATTTTAGACGAAGAATGTGCAGCTCATTTTGAAAAATTAAAGGCAAGCCTTGAGGCTATGGGTATTCCTTATGAAGTAGATAAGGGTATTGTTCGTGGTCTTGATTACTATACAAGAACAGTTTTTGAATTTGTAAGTGATGAAATCGGTGCTCAGGGTACAATATGTGGTGGTGGCCGTTACGACAACTTAGTTGAAGAATGTGGTGGCTCTCCAATGGGTGCTGTAGGTTTTGCTATGGGTCTTGAAAGAATTATGCTTGTTCTTGAGGCTCAGGAACTTAATAAGGTTGATTCAAATAATCCACTTATTTACATTGGTTCTATTGGCGAAAAGGGTGCTTTAAAGGCACAGGAAATCGGCTATGATTTAAGAAAAGCCGGTATCCACGCAGAATATGATACAGTTGGCAGAAGTGTTAAGGCACAGATGAAGTATGCTGACAAAATCGGTGCTGTATACAATGTTGTATTAGGCGATGATGAAATTGCTAATGACAAGGTTAGACTTAAAAATATGCTCAATGGCGAACAGAAAGAAATTACTCTTTCAGCTATTGAAGATGAGTTAAAGAACCTTTAAAATATACTTTTAAAATTATAAATTTAAGGAGATACTACAATGGGAGAATTGTTAAACGGCTTAAAGAGAAGCTGTTATTGCTGTGATGTAAATGAAGAAATGGTAGGCAAGAAAGTCACTCTTATGGGTTGGGTTTCAAGAAAAAGAGAATTTAGCCATTTCCAGTTTGTTCTTTTAAGAGATAGAACAGGCATTATTCAGGTAGTTGTAAACTTAGACGAATGTTCTGAAGATACAGCTAAGAAGGTAAAGGAAATTAAGAATGAATATGTTGTAGCTGTAACTGGTACAGTTGCTGCAAGAACTCCGGAAAATATCAATCCTGATATGAAGACTGGTAAAATCGAAGTAGAAGTAGATGACATTAAGATTTTATCAGAATCTGACACACCTCCTTTCCAGGTTGAAGAAAGTGTAAACGTAAGTACAGAACTTAGATTAAAATACAGATACCTTGATTTAAGAAGACCTAATGTTGCAAACAACATTATTCTTAGAAGTAAGGTAGCTCAGATTGTACGTCAGTTCCTTGCTGAAGAAGGCTTTATTGAAATTGAAACACCGGTTTTAACTAAGTCTACTCCAGAAGGTGCAAGAGATTACCTTGTACCAAGTAGAGTACACCCAGGTAACTTCTACGCACTTCCACAGAGTCCTCAGCTTTTCAAGCAGTTACTTATGGTTTCTGGTTTTGATAAGTATTTCCAGATTGCTAAGTGCTTTAGAGATGAAGATTTAAGAGCTGACAGACAGCCGGAATTTACTCAGATAGATATGGAACTTTCATTCGTTGAAGAAGATGACGTAATGGAAGTAAATGAAAGACTTATGAAGAAGATTTTCAAGGAAATCAAGGGCTTTGATATTCCTACTCCTCTTATGAGAATGCCTTGGAAGGAAGCTATGGAACGTTTTGGTTCTGATAAGCCGGATATTCGTTTCGGTATGGAACTTCATAACATTACAGATGTTGTAAATGGCAGTGAATTTGGTGTATTCCAGAATGCTATTGATGCAGGTGGTTCTGTAAGAGGTATTAATGCAGAAGGTTGTGGCACATTCTCAAGAAAGCAGATTGATTCTCTTGTAGATGTTGCTAAGACTTACGGTGCAAAGGGTCTTGCTTGGATTGTAGTTAAGGAAGACGGTTACAAGACTTCTATTTCTAAGTTCTTCAATGATGACCAGATTAAGGAAATCTGTGACCAGTTTGATGCAAAGGCCGGTGACCTTATTCTTATCTGTGCTGACAGAAATAAGGTTGTATTTGATGCTTTAGGTGCATTAAGACTTGAAGTAGCAAAGCGTCTTGATATTCTTGACAACGAAGATTACAAGTTCCTTTGGGTAACAGAATTCCCAATGTTTGAATACAGCGAAGAAGAAGGCAGATACCTTGCTATGCACCACCCATTCACTTCTCCTATGGACGAAGACTTAGACGCATTTATGAATGGCGAAGTTGCTACTGTTAGAGCTAAGGCTTACGATATGGTTCTTAATGGTTGCGAACTTGGTGGTGGTAGTATCAGAATTCACAGAGATGATATTCAGGAACAGACTTTCAAGCTTTTAAGCCTTGATAAGGAAGTTGCACAGGAAAGATTTGGTTTCTTACTTGATGCTTTCAAGTACGGTGCTCCACCTCATGGTGGTCTTGCTTTCGGTCTTGATAGACTTATTATGCTCCTTACAGGTGCAGAAAGTATCAGAGACGTAATTGCATTCCCTAAGGTTAAGGACGCAAGTTGTCTTTTAACTGATGCTCCAAACATTGTTGATGAAAATCAGCTTACTGATTTGGGTATTGCCATTGTTCCACAGGAGAATGACAGCGAAGAATAAGGGGGGCATAACCTGTGTTCGATTTTAAGAAAGAATTAGCTAAATTTCAACCTCTCCCAGAAATGAAAGATGTTGAAAAAATTATAAATGATAACAATATAGAAGATTTAATGGATATTCTCCGAGAAGCACTAAAAAAATAAGGAGCGACTAATTATGATAGACAGACATTATAATTTTAACTACAGTTCCGGTGCCGGAGAAAACGGCTATTTAATCAAGATTTATAACCTGTCTATCAGATATTATAATAGGGGCATTGTCCTTGCAAAAGAGGGCAAGTATACTGAGGCTGTTCACAGTCTCAGAAAAAGTGTCGCTTTAAAGAAAGACAATATACAGGCCCAGAATTTACTGGGTCTGGTATATTATAAATTGGGCAGAGTAACTGATGGTATTCTCCATTGGCAAATAAGCCTTAAATATCAGAAAAGTGGCAATGACGCTCTTAAATATATACAGGATTGTTCATACAATGCAAAGGAAATGTCTAAAATAGATGCCATTACAGCTTATAACAAGGCTTTACACTCTATAAAATTAGACAACGTAGACCTTGCTGTTATGTCATTAAAAAAGGCTTTGGAAATAAATTCAGCCTTTGTTGATGCAAATATTTTAATGGCACTTTGCCGTATGAAACAGGGAAATACTAGTGCTGCAATTCGCCTTTTGGAAAAGGTTCTTAAAATAGATAAGGAAAACGAAAAGGCTGTAGCCTATCTCAAAGAGTTAAAACCAGATACTACAAGTGTATTCAAGAAAAAGAATAAGGAAAATACCGAAAAGAAAGGTGTTACTATAGTAAGAAACTTAATGAACCATAGTTATTCTATGCTTTCTTTCGGTGTTGGTGCATTGTGTGCAGTTGTTATATTAGGTGGGCTTATTATGCCGGCTATTTCTGGTGGATACCAAAAAAATCTTGAAGAACAGGAACTTCAATATAACATAGACTTAAATAATAAAAATGACCAGTTAAGTAAAAATAACGAAACTATAAAACGTCTTACAGATGAAAACGAAAATTTGAAATCCAAGTTGTACACAGCCGGAGAACAGGAATTACAACAAAGAGTTAGAGCATTGGCAGATATTGAAACGTATTATAATGAAGGTAGTGTAGGCGAGGCTGCTGATAAACTTTTAGCTCTTAGTACAAGTGGCTTTGGTCAGGAAGCTGTAAATCAGTATAACCAGCTTAAAGCGACTATTCTTCCGGCAGGAGCAAAGTATTACTATGAACTTGGTTCATCAAGCCAGTCTAAAAATGATACAGATATTGCAAAGACATACTTTGATAAGTGTATTAAATGTACCGGTGATGGCGATGAGATACGTTATAGTGCTATGTATCAGCTTGCTAAAATTGCAGAAAAGGCAGGAGATAATAATACAGCAGCTAAGTATTTTACAACAGTTGCCAGCAAGCACCCTGTTGAGGCTATTAGAAACGAAGCAAAAAAATTTGTTGAACAGTATCGTGAAAGTTAATTGGTAAAATAAATATAATGAGGGCTGTTGGTACAATAACTGACAGCCCTTTAATTAAAATAAAAGGTGTTGATGTAATGTACAATTTTGAGTTGAAGCATAAAGAATATATTGACGAAATATCTTCTACAGGTTATATCTATACTCATAAATGTGGAGCAAAGCTCATTTATATGGAAAATGACGATAAAAACAGAGTATATTCTGTTGCTTTTAATACTTTGCCTACAAATGACAAGGGTATACCTCACATTATGGAACATAGTGTACTATGTGGTTCTGAAAATTACAGGGTTAAAGACCCTTTTAATATATTAGATAAAGGTTCTATACACACTTATTTAAATGCAGTAACTTATTCTGACAAGACAATATATCCTATTGCCAGTACAAACCTTACAGATTTTGATACAATGGTAAAAGTTTATACAGACGGTGTATTTAAGCCACTTATATATGAGAGAGAAGGAATATTCCGTCAAGAGGGTTGGAACAGTGACGGCAAAAAGTTAAATGGTATAGTTTTAAATGAAATGAAGGGTGTATTTTCTGCCCCTGACATAGTTTTAAGACATAAATTAAAGAGAGAACTCTTTAAGGATAGTGACTATGCTAATTATTCAGGAGGCAATCCTGACAATATACCTGAACTTGATTACAACGAATTTTTGGACTTCCACAGAAAATATTATCACGGTTCAAATGCCACATTCTATTTCTATGGTGATTTGGATATTAACAAATATTTGGAATTTTTGGACAAAGAATATCTTTGTAATTTTGAAAAAAGAGATAGATTGGTTTCTCCTGATTTTCAGCCACAAAGCTATGAGGATATTGTAGTTGAAAGTGAAAAAGACGGGGATAACATTATGGAAGTAATGTATACCTACGGAAATGTTTTGGATTTTGAAAAATGTCTTTTTATGGATATTCTCTGTGATGCCGTTTGTAATGTAGAGGACGGACAAATAAAGGAAGAAATCATAAAATCAGGTCTTGGCTCTATGGTAGAAGCCGTAAATGACGATTCCAGATATATGCCTTATGTGGAAATTACAGTAAAGGGTTCAAAGGAAAAGGACTTAAATAAGTTCAAGGAAATAATTGAAAAATGTTGGGAAGATATTGCTGAAAATGGCATTGACCAACATAAGTTACAAAGTGTTATAAATTCATACAAGTTCTTTACTATGGAACAGGATTTTGGCTATAAACCGGTAGGTCTTTTCTATAACTTGCTTTTGCACAGAAGTGTTATGTATGGTCAGGATAATTTTGAGTCTATGAAAATGAACAAACTCTTTGATGCCATTGAGAAAATAGACGTAAAAGAATTTGTTAAAAAATATTTGTTAGGTAAGGGCTGTTATGGTATTTTAATTGCCGGTTCTAAGGCAAATAAAGAAGAAGTACCAGTACCTCCAAAGAACAATAAACCTTTAGATGAATACAGAAAAATGGAGGATACACCGGAGGAAGTAGCCAAAATACATTCTATTCAGGTTAGTGAAATAGATAAAAAGGCACTTTATATTCCTTATGAAGTAAATGAGGATAATATTTTTGCCCCTGTAAAGTCTAAGGAAATAGTCTATGTAGATTTAGTTTTTGATGTTTCTGCTCTTGAAAAAGATGAGTTGTCAAGACTTGGACTTTATAAGTACATTGTAAATGTATTTGATAAAGATGTAGCTACAGATATTGATTTTTATACTGGTGGATTTTCTGCTTACTTCTCAACATTAAAGAGTAAAACAGACTTTGAACCGGTTATAATATTTAAAACAAAGGCTTTAAGAGAAAACATATTTAAGGCTTTGGATATATTCAAAAAGGTTAGTTGTCAAAAATACAGTGACTATGAAAGATTAAAAAATCTTATGGAAGAATATAAGCAGGACTTATATGAAACCTATGAAGAAAGTGGAAACTCTGTAGCATATAATACTTGTTTGGCTAATATCAGTTCTTGCTATGCCTATGAGGAGGCAGTTGGTGGCATAAACAATTATCATTATGTTTGTGACACAAGCAATATTGAAAAGACAGCAAGAGAAATGGAAAGTTTGGCTGAAAAAATATTTACTTCAGCTAATATGTTCTATGTGGTTACAGGCAATAGCTGTGACAAAGAGGCTGTTTCAAGCTATATTGAGGATATTAAGAAAAATATTCCTACAGGTGAAAAGCATCAAAAACTTGTGTTGACGCCTGAAAAGAAGAATATAGCCTACAGTGTGAACACTAACGTAAGTTATAATGCCATTGGCTGTGTATACAAAAAGGTAAGTGGTGTCTTAAGAGTTGCAAAACAGATTGTGACAAGTGAGTATATTTGGGACAATATCAGATTAAAAGGTGGAGCTTACGGTGGTGGCTGTGGCTTTTTAAATGGAAATTATTTCTATATGTACTCATATCGTGACCCTAATATAAACAAGAGCTATGAAGTGTTTAAAAACGTAGGAAACTACTTATCTGAAATAGATATGGACGAAAAGCACTTAAACAGATTTATAATAGGTGCTGTAAATGTGGAAGATGCTCCATTAAAGAACAACAGAATTAATTCTATTGTTTTAAGACGTCATTACAATGGAGTTACACAGGAAAGATTGGATTTAAGACGTGAGGAAATGCTTTCAGTTTCTCTTAATGATATAAGGGAAGTAGGTCAGGAACTTACAACAGCTATGGAAAATATAGTAATGTCAACAGTTAGCGACCAGAAGTCTATTGAAAAATCAGAATTGTTCAAAAATATTATTGTTGTAAAATAAGTGTTGTTATTGACTTTTTTTGCCATATAAACTAAAATAGATAATATATTCAAAAGTAAACTTTTATATAAAAAAATTAGGAGGTACACTATGGATTATAAGTCAGCAGGTGTAGACGTAGAAGCCGGTTACAAGGCAGTCGAATTAATGAAAGGTCACGTTAAAAGCACATTCAGACCAGAAGTGCTTACAGATATAGGTGGTTTTGGAGGTCTTTTCTCTATTGCAAAGGCTAAGGATATGGAAGAACCTGTTCTCGTTAGTGGTACTGACGGTGTTGGTACAAAGCTTAAAATTGCTTTCCTTATGGATAAGCACGATACTATTGGTATTGATGCAGTTGCTATGTGTGTAAACGATGTAGTTTGTAGTGGTGCAGAACCTCTTTTCTTCTTAGACTATATTGCTTGTGGTAAGAATGAACCAGAAAAGATTGCAGAAATCGTAAGTGGTGTAGCTGAAGGTTGTAGACAGTCTAACTGTTCACTTATTGGTGGTGAAACTGCTGAAATGCCTGGTTTCTACCCAGTAGATGAATACGATTTAGCAGGTTTCACAGTTGGTATTATGGATAAGGCTAAGTCTGTTGACGGTAGCAAGATTGCTGATGGTGATGTACTTATTGGTATTGCTTCAAGTGGTATCCACTCTAATGGTTATTCCCTTGTTAGAAAGATTTTTGAACCAAATAAGGAAAACTTATCAAAGTACGAAGATAGCTTAGGCTGTACTTTAGGTGAAGCTCTCTTAACTCCAACAAAGATTTATGTTAAGCCTGTTCTTGAATTATTAAAGCAGGTAAATGTTAAGGGTCTTAGCCACGTTACTGGTGGTGGTTTCATTGAAAACATTCCAAGAATGATGCCAGAGGGCTTAAAGGTTAATATTGATGAAGGTACTTGGGATATTCTTCCTATCTTCTCTTTACTTGAAAAAATGGGTAATGTAGAAAGAATGAGTATGTACAATACTTTCAATATGGGTATTGGTATGGTTGCAGCTGTTGCTCCAGAAGATGCTGACAAGGCTATTGAAGTTCTTGCAGGTTTAGGCGAAAAGGCTTACAAGATTGGTTACGTTACTAAGGGCGAAGGTATTCAGATTAACCTTAAATAATTGGAGGTTCTTCAATGATTAGAATTGGTGCAATGGTCAGTGGTGGAGGAACTAACTTACAGGCTGTTCTTGATGCCATTGATGCAGGAAAAATAGACGGTCAGGTCGTTACTGTAGTCAGCAGTAAGGAAGGTGCTTATGCTATGGAAAGAGCAGCTAAGCACAATATTCCTTCTGTAGTTATTAGCAAAAAGGACTACCCTAACGGTGGCTTTGAAAAGGCACTTATTGACCATTTTAAGTCAATGAATGTAGATTTAATTATATTGGCAGGATATATGACAATATTAGGTGAAGAATTTATAAAGGCTTTTGAAAACAAGATTATGAATATTCACCCAGCACTTATTCCTAGCTTTTGTGGCGACGGCTTTTATGGACTTAGAGTTCATAAGGCTGCCCTTGAAAAGGGTGTTAAGGTTACAGGTGCTACTGTTCACTTTGTTTCGCCTATTACTGATGCAGGTCCTATTATACTTCAGAAGGCTGTTGAAGTTTTAGATGATGATACTCCGGAAGTTTTACAAAAGAGAGTTATGGAACAGGCAGAATGGGTTATATATCCAGAGGCAATAAGCCTTTATGCACAGGGTAAATTACAGGTGCATGGCGATAAGGTAAGGAGATTAAAGTAAATGAAAGTTTTAGTTGTTGGTAGTGGTGGTAGAGAACACGCAATTGTTTGGAAACTTTCTCAAAGCCCAAAGGTTGATAAGATTTATTGTGCACCAGGTAATGCTGGTATTGGTCAGCTTGCTGAATTAGTAAACATTGGTGCTATGGAATTTCACAAGCTCATTGAGTTTGTTAAGAACGAAGGCATTGACTTTACAGTTGTAGGTATGGACGACCCACTTGTTGGTGGTATTGTTGATGCTTTTGAAAAAGAAGGTCTTAGAATTTTCGGACCTAGAGCAAATGCAGCTATTATTGAAGGTAGTAAGGCATTCAGTAAGGAACTTATGCGTAAGTATAACATTCCTACTGCTGAATATGGTACTTTCAGTGATTATGATTTAGCTGTTGAACACGTTAAAAATGGCAATTTCCCAGTAGTTTTAAAGGCTGATGGTCTTGCTTTAGGTAAGGGCGTTCTTATTTGCAACACATTAGAAGAAGCTCTTGAAGGCTTAAAGGAAATTATGCTTGATAAGAAGTTTGGCGATAGTGGTAATACAGTTGTTATTGAAGAATTTTTAACTGGTCCGGAAATGTCTGTACTTTCTTTCTGCGATGGTAAGACTATTGTTCCTATGGTATCTGCTCAGGACCATAAGAGAGCTTATGATAATGACGAAGGTCTTAATACAGGTGGTATGGGTACTTTCTCTCCTAGTAGAGTATACACAAAGGAACTTGCCGAAGAATGTATGAAGACAATTTATCAGCCAACAGTTGATGCTCTTAATGAAGAAGGCAGAACTTTCAAGGGTATTATTTTCTTTGGACTTATGCTTACTCCAAAGGGTATGAAAGTTATTGAATACAATGCACGTTTTGGAGACCCTGAAACTCAGGTTGTACTTCCTAGACTTAAAACTGACCTTATGGAAATTTTTGAGGCTTGTGTAGACGGTACTCTTGATAAGGTTGATGTTCAGTGGGAAGATAATGCAGCAGCTTGCGTAGTTATGGCAAGTGGTGGTTACCCTGTAAGCTACAAGAAGGGTTATGAAATTACTGGTCTTGAAGATGCTGAAGCTATGGATAATATTACAGTTTTCCATGCTGGTACAGCTTTAAAGGACGGTAAGTTTGTAACTAACGGTGGTAGAGTTTTAGGTGTTACAGGTGTAGGCGAAAACCTTGATGAAGCTATTAAAACAGCTTATGAAGGTGTTGCTAAAATCGACTTTAAGGATAAACACTTCAGAAAAGATATTGGTATTAAGAAATACTAATTTTATAATAGGGAATGATGTTCTCCCTAGGACTTTGTCCTGAACTGCCGAAGGGCTGATGACGTCTGCGTTTTTATTTTGGTACGCAGAAATCATCAGCTTTTCTGCGTTTATAGGAAAATTGGAGGATAAAATGAAAATTAAGAATATATCTATATATGTATTGTTGGCTGTAGTTGTGGGAATTGTTGTAGGTGCTATTGATGCACTTTTTGGCAGGGTATTGCTTTTTATAACAGACTTTAGAACTGAACACTATAAAATGCTTTTGCCTTTTTTACCTATAGCCGGACTACTTATAATATATATGTACAACAAATGCAGTAAAGAAAGTTTAAAAGGTATGTCCCTTGTTTTGGAAACAACACAGGAAAAAAGAGAGGGCATACCAAAGGCACTTATACCTCTTGTAATGATTGGTACTTGGATAACACACTTATTTGGTGGTAGTGCCGGTAGAGAGGGTGTGGCTGTACAAATAGGTGCAACACTTTCACACAATATAAGCAAAAGATTGAATTTACCAAACAACGGCAAGGTAATGGCTATTGTAGGTATGTCAGCAGGTTTTGGTGGACTTTTTCAAACACCATTGGCAGCACTGTTTTTTGCCATTGAAGTAATTACAGTAGGTGTTTTAGAGTATGAAGCACTTTTGCCGGCTTTTGTTGGGGCATATGTGGCAAGCACTACATCTCATTTGTTGGGTTTGGAAAAATTCTTTGTAAATATTAATGACACTATTTCAATAGATGAAAAGGCTGTTGTAAAGATTGTAATATTGGGTATTGCCTTTGGCTTAGCAGGAAAGGTATTCTCATATTCCTTGTCTAAATTAAAGGCTTTTATGGGAAACAAGTTTAAAAATCCCTATGTTAGAATAGGTGTTGTGTCAATTCCTTTGGCTGTATTGCTTTTCATCGTTTTAGGTGGCAGATACTGTGGACTTGGTACAAATATTATAAATAACTGTTTTAATGACGGTACTGTATATTCCTATGATTTTATACTAAAAATTGCCTTTACAGTTATAACGCTTTCTATTGGTTTTCAAGGTGGAGAAGTTACGCCGTTGTTTGCCATTGGTGCATCTTTAGGCTATGTTTTAGGTGGTGCAATGGGGCTTAATCCTGTGGTGACAGCATCTTTAGGCTATGCCGCTGTATTTGGTAGTGCCACAAATACACTTATAGCTCCTATGCTTATAGGTCTTGAGGTCTTTGGGTCACAAAATATGACTATGTTTGTTGTAGTTTGTATTATAGCCTATGTTTTAAACGGCAATAAATCAATATATTCTGCTCAGGAGATATTAAAAGGAAAGTTAGTGTAGATTTTATTTTAGGTTTGTGATACCATTTACTGTAGAAAGGGTGGTATTGTGAGGGAAATTTTGAAAAAATCAATAGGTCTGATAAAGAAAGATTGGAAAAGACTATTTTGGTTTGAACTTTTGTATAAACTAGCTTTTGTTGTCATTATATGGCCTGTTTGCTCCTTACTTTGGAGAACAGGTTTAAAGATTTCAGGTATAGGCTATGTTTCTTTAGATAGAATGACAAGGGCTATGTTTAACCCTGTTATATTGATAACTATGCTTATAATAGGCTGTATATTGGTTTTTACATTAATATATGAAATAAGTGTACTATTAACATCATATAAATACTCTCATTTTAATAAAAAACTGTCTTTTACACAAATGCTTATTTTGGGAGGAGAAAAGACAGCAAATATTTTTAAACCCTATAATTTAATAATAATATTTATAAGTCTATGTCTTTTGTGCTTGATGAATTTTACAATGGACTCAAGTATTGCCAAAGTTGTTAAAATTCCAGAATATATACAAATGTATATTGACTCAAAACAGGTTCTTAACATACTTTTGAAGATAATTTTTATAGTAGTATTTTTAGCAAATATCTCGTTGATATTTATATATAACTATTTCTTTTACGAAAACAGAAGGGCTTTAGGAGCTATTAAGGAAAGTATAGGACTTACAAAGAAAAGATATTTTAAAATATTAAAAAACTTTTTGGGAATTAAGATTTTACTTAGTTTAACTATAGGCTTACTTATATGTATGACGGTTATAATTTATGTCCTAATTATGTATTTGTATTTACATAACAATGCTGTTGTAGCCATTTTATGGACCTTATATACAATATCTGTGCCAATATTCAGTGGCATATTTACTAGCCTTACAGTAGTTGTAGACTTTGCTGTAATTTCTTCTATGTATTATAAGTATAGTAACAACAATGACGATACTTTTTCTAAGAAAGAAAAGAGAAAAGAATATCGTTTACTGGCATTTGTGGCTAAGGGTAAAGGCATTTTTAAGTTTTTGATTGTTATTGGTAGCTTGCTTACTGTACTGGTTATTTTTTTAGTAAGTTATGTGATTTTTGATTCAAATATTTATGATGAATTGTACTCTAAAATAGAGGTTACGGCTCACAGAGGTAATTCTACAGTGACTATGCCTAACACTATACCGGCTTTTAAAGAGGCTATAAAAGAGGGGGCAGACTACGGAGAACTGGACGTAAGACAGACAAAGGATAATGTAATTGTAGTTACCCACGATGCCAGTTTAAAGGAAATGACAGGGCAGGATATAAATGTCAGAGATTTAACTTATGAGGAACTTCAAAAAATACCTTGTATAGAGGTAAATGGGAATAAATGTACAGTTCCTAAACTGGAAGATGTTATAAATGTTTGTAAAGGTAAAATAAAGCTAAACATTGAAATAAAAACAGGAAACAATGATTCAGAGGATTTTGTCTCTGATGTTGTAAAGATAATAGAAAATACCGACTTTGTAGACAAATGTGTTGTTACATCTTTGGATTATAGGGCTTTAAGAAAAGTAAAAGAGTGTAATCCAAAAATAAAGACGGGCTATATTATGGCTGTTGCCATGGGCGAGTTTTATGATTTGCCTTGTGTGGACTTTTTCAGTATGGAAACTACTTTCGTAAATGGTCGAGTTGTAGAAAGAGCCCATAAACTAAATAAAGAAATACACGTTTGGACAGTCAATGATGAGGATTCTTTAAAGAAATGTGTTGAATTAGAAGTAGATAATATTATTACTGATAACGTGGCAGGAGCGAAATCTGCTATAGCAACTCATGGAGATGATGTATTTTCAATAGTGCTTAATCAATTAAAAGAAAGTGACAATTCAAAGGAAAATATCAAGAAAACTAACAGAATATTAGAAGATGTTACAGGTATTGAGGGAGCATAACAAGAATAATAGTGGGAGCTTAAAAAGCTCCCTTTTTTCATACATATAAAAGAAGGGTTCAGCAAAAGCTGAACCCTTATATAGTATTGTATTTAATTTATATTTTATACAAGACCCTGGCTTAACATAGCGTCTGCAACCTTCTTGAAACCAGCAATGTTAGCACCAGCTACGAAGTTATCCTTCATACCGTAAGCTTCAGCCTGTTCAGTCATGTTCTTGCAGATGTTAACCATAATACCGTGAAGCTTAGCATCTACTTCGTCAAATGTCCAGCTTAATCTTTCGCTGTTCTGGCTCATTTCAAGAGCTGAAGTAGCAACACCACCGGCATTAGCAGCCTTAGCAGGAGCAAAGAGAACGCCACCCTTTAAGAATGCGTCAATAGCACCTAATGTAGAAGGCATGTTAGCACCTTCACCAACAGCGATACAGCCGTTAGCAATAAGAGCCTTAGCATCGTTTTCGTCAAGTTCGTTCTGAGTAGCACATGGAAGAGCGATGTCACACTTAACATTCCATACACCCTTACCTTCGTGGTATTCAGCGTTCTTGTGAGTTTCAGTGTATTCAGCAAGTCTGCCACGTCTGTTGAACTTAAGGTCCTTAACGTATTCAATATCTACGCCGTCCTTGTCATATACCCAACCGTTAGAGTCAGAGAATGTAACAACCTTAGCACCAAGCTGAGTAGCCTTTTCAGCTGCGTATACAGCAACGTTACCAGCACCAGATACAACAACTGTCTTACCCTTGAAGCTGTTGTTCTTGTCGTTAAGCATCTGTTCTACAAGGTATACAAGACCGTAACCAGTAGCTTCAGTTCTAACTAAAGAACCACCGAAAGTAAGACCCTTACCAGTAAGAACACCTTCGTAAAGACCAGTGATTCTCTTGTACTGACCGTACATATAACCTACTTCTCTACCACCTACACCGATGTCACCAGCAGGAACGTCTGTGTCAGCACCAATGTGTCTGTAAAGTTCTGTCATGAAGCTCTGGCAGAAACGCATAACTTCGTTGTCTGACTTACCCTTAGGGTCGAAGTCAGAACCACCCTTACCACCACCGATAGGAAGACCTGTAAGAGAGTTCTTGAAAATCTGTTCGAAACCAAGGAACTTGATGATACCTAAGTTTACAGATGGATGGAATCTTAAACCACCCTTGTATGGTCCAATAGCAGAGTTAAACTGTACTCTGAAACCTCTGTTTACTCTAACAACGCCGTTGTCATCAATCCAAGGAACTCTGAACATAATCTGACGTTCAGGTTCAACTAATCTTTCAAGTAAAGCAGCGTCTTCGTACTTCTTGTCAGCTTCGATAACTGGCTTAATAGTGTTAAGAACTTCTGTAGCAGCCTGATGGAATTCTGGCTGAGCTGGGTTCTTTGCAATAAGTTCAGCTAATACCTTATCAACGTAATTCATATTAAATAAATCCTCCGTTCTATGCTTTTATTAATATGTTGTGGGGAATAAAGTAGTTTATTATGTAAAATTGGTGGTTTTACAAAAAAATACAGTCGTACAATGACGGCTGTATAAAACGCTTCATTGCATCCCTTAATTAGAATTATAAGCCTTATAATGTTATTTGTCAATAAAATTAAATTAGTGAAATATAACAACTTTTATAATTGTATTTTATGCAAAAAGCTGTATTTTATTAATAAAAGGGGATATTTTAGTAAATTTTTTAAAGAAATTATTGAAAAAACTTTATTAAAAATAGTATGCTTAAAAATAAAAAAGGTAATCAAAAGTAGCAAAAATACCACTTTTAATCACCTTTTGTGAGTTTATAATATCGACTTTTAGAATGGTTTATTTTTTGTATTTTGGTGGTTCAGTTTCGTAAAGGCTGTTTCCTTCGCTGTCAATAATAACAATACCGGGAAAATCTACAACTTCAAGACGGTGTATTGCTTCAGAACCTAAATCGGCATAATCCACAACTTCGCATTTCTTGACACACTGGCTTATTAAAGCACCGGCACCACCAACAGCACCAATATAAACAGCACTATATTTCTTCATTGCGTCTACAACTTCTTTGCTTCTTGCTCCCTTGCCTATCATACAAGTAAGACCAAGTTCAATGGTTTCAGGAGAATAAGCGTCCATTCTGTAGCTGGTAGTCGGACCAACTGAACCAATAGGTTCATTAGGCTTTGCAGGAGCAGGACCGGCAAAGTATATAGTCTGGTCTTTTAAGTCTACAGGAAGGGCAATACCCTTGTGGAGATTTTCTAACATTCTCTTGTGGGCTGCATCTCTTGCTGTATAAATAACACCAGTTATTTTAACCATATCTCCGGCTTTAAGGCTTTTTGCCTTTTCACGAGATATAGGAGTTGTAATATTGATTTCCATTTTAAAACCTCCTTTAGTCATTTAATGGTTTAGCATCTTTTTTAGCATATATTGTTACAAAATCTGTTTCGTCTAAAACTTTGTAACCCTCAGATAAAATATCTTCTTCCACATCATCAAAGTTATCTATATAACTAGGCTGTAAGATATAGTAATCCGGCATATTGCCGTCATCATAAGGATATACATACATATCCTTCACCTGAGGTAGGTGAGCTGTAAGAAAATCACTAGCAATAACTGTTACATCACTAGGAACTTTTTCAAGCATTAATTCAGTTTCGTCAAATACTTCTTTATTAGATAAGTAATATTCTGTAAAGTAGTTTAACTTGCCTTTGTATGTGTAAGTAGCAAAGCAAGAACCTATGAGAGCTGTTATGGCAAAGCCATAGGCTATTTTCTTAGGGTATCTGTATATATTAAGTATAAACAGGAAGAATACAAGGGCACAAGGTCCAAAAGCATACTGATAACCTACTTCGTGCTGATACTGGTAATTAGTTGCAAGGTGCATAAATAAAAACGGTAAAAGCAAGAAAAGGTTTGAAAACTTTTTACCCATAAGAGGAATGAAAAGAAGTACACCTAAAGTGTAAAGTACAAATGTCAACATATCCTCGTGGAACATAGTCTGGAGCAAGAAACCAGGGTCTCTTATAATATTTTTAAACATAGGCATTGTGCCTTCTTCTCCAGGTAGACAATATATTCCGTATCTTGCTGCTACAACATCGTGTCCAGAGCTGTTTACTAATGAATAAGCCAAAGCAAAGTAAACAACAGCTATGAAACAAAGTACAATACCTCTCTTGTATTCTTTTTTTGCTGTAATTAAATACAATGCTATTGGTACTATGTAAAGGGCTGAGTCCTCTTTTACAAGTAATACAAGTAAAGTAAACAAAAATGCCATACGCCATTTCTTTGTTTCAATAAAGTACATTAAGAACAAAATGAGAAATGGTAAAAAGCAAGTTTCGTGTACATCATAGTACATAGGGCATACCATAGCCGGAGTTATCAAGTAGATAATACAAATAATAAGGGCAATAGGTATATTGTCGCTTTTATGCCTGCATAACAGGTAAACAGGATAAACACCAAGACCTACAAGTACAACCTGACAAACAAACAAGGTTTCAGGAGTAGGGAAAATAAAGTAAAATGGCAACATCAAGTACCATATAGGGGAACAGTGTACAGCAAAGTGAGAAAGCAACTCATTTCTTTCTACAGTAGTGTACTGTATTCCCGTTTTTATCATACTTCCAAACATCTGTGAGAATATACCAAAGTCAAATGTTGGAGAACAGAAACCTCGGTATTTTGCTATAGTTATAGTACCAAAATATCCACAGAAGAAAAGGAAAAGTGCTGTAATAAAAATAAATGCAAATGTATCATTTAATTTTGTGTCTGTTATGGTTAAGTGGTTATGTTTGCAAAGATAGTAAGTTATATAACCTATTATTGCAACGACACCCATAGTAAAATAAATATTTCTTTCAGTAATATGAGTTATAAGCTCAAAGCCTAAAAATACTGCTGAAACCTCTGTTAAAACGTATGTAAATTTCTTTGAGAAGAAAAGTATACGCATAAATATAAGAACATTAAAGATAATAAGTATTTCCAATATAAGATTAGGAAAGTCTACATTACCGGCAAAATTAATATTGCTAAATGACTCAGAATTAAGAAGTATTATAAGTCCACTTGTAAACAAGTAACTGCTTAAAAGTGTGCAGACAATTTCTACAGGCTTTTCTATAGTCTTTATGCCGTAGGAAACTATATTCAGTCTGAAATTTACGGCAAATGTCATAACAGTTGCCACTAAAAATGTAAGACCTATGGATACAAGACCCTTACTCATTATAGGATACAGCACAATATAATGGAAAGCTACATAGCCAATAGCAAGTCCTCTTAATTTTTTGCCACTTCTGAAAACAAAGAAGCACAAAAGTGAGGAAAGCACAAAACAGAGAATATACAACAATGGAATGAAAGATTTTTCCAAAGGTTCTAACTGAACGCCTTTTAAGTAAAAATCACCTTTTCCGTTGTAATAAGTTCTTATTTCTACTGATTTGTCAGAAATGTCTTCCGGTACATTAAACTTGAATGTTTTTGAGTTTTCACCTGCTAGCAACACATTGTCGTAAATGTAAAGACCACCGTTACCGTAGGTAATTTCAAATTTTTGGTCATTTGTACTTGAATAATCAAGTGTAATATTGTATTGACCCTTATTTAGGTTAATATAAGGACCATATGTAAAAATGCCATTTACATCGGCTCTGTTGGAAATTTTCTTCTCTGGAGTTTGCACCACAGATGAAACAAAGTCCTTAGATTTATAGGTTTTAGGCATCAGACTTGTATGCACAAACAGACCACCTAGCAATATAGTAATAATGGTTATACAAGTAATTAGAAAAAGGCTGTTGTGATTTTCATACAATCCTTTAATTTTCGACTTAAAAGAACAGAAGTTAAAAAATCCTTTATTCACAACTATTCCCCCTAGATTGTAACCTGACCATGTCTAGTAACGTGGCAACTAATATTTACGGCTAAAGGAAGACCGGCAATATGAGTTGCAAAGGTTTCTATATTTATGCCAAGTACAGTAGTGTTTCCACCTAAGCCCTGAGGTCCGATACCTAAGTTATTGGCTCTTTCCAAAAGTTCTTTTTCCATTTCCTTTACATATTCTTTGTCAGAATGACTGCCTACAGGACGGAGAAGTGCCTTTTTCGCAAGCTCTGTACATTTCTCAAAGTTACCACCAATACCCACACCAACAACCATAGGAGGGCAAGGATTAGGACCGGCCTTTTCTATACAGTCAATAATGGCATTTTTAACACCTTCAATACCGTCAGAAGGCTTGAGCATATAAACTTTACTCATATTTTCGCTACCAAATCCCTTTGGAGCAACATCAATTTTAACCTTATCTCCCTCAACTATGTTGTAATGAATAATAGCAGGGGTATTATCCTTTGTATTGACTCTTAAAATAGGGTCGCTTACAACAGATTTTCTTAAATAGCCCTCAATGTAACCCTGACGAACACCTTCATTTATTGCATCAGTAATGTTTCCACCGGTAAAGTGTACTTCTTGACCTACTTCCATAAATATAACTGCCATACCTGTATCCTGACAAATAGGCTTGCAATTTTCTTTTGCAAGGTCAGCATTTTCCAAAAGCTGAGAAAGAATGTTTTTGCCTATTGGGGATTGTTCATTATCCCTTGAATTCTCAATAGCAGAATATACATCTGAATTAAGGTTGTAATTTGCTGAAATACAAAGTTTTTTAACTGCCTCTGTAATTTCTGAAACAGGAATTTCACGCATTTTTGTTACCTCCAGTTTATACATATTTTCCAATAATTATATCACATTAAAGGGCATAAGACAATTAAATGAAAAACAAAAAAACCATAACTCTACAATAATAAATCGTAGAATTATGGTTTAAAAAGACAGAAACTGTCCATTAATATTATTTTATGTATTCAAGCTCCGGTTCGTCTTCTGAAGTAACGGCATTGTTTTCCTTCTGTTCTTTTGCTTCATAGGCTTTATAAAAGCTAGTAGAAAAGTCAAGGGCATATACCAAAAGAATAATAATAGCTACAGGCTTACCAAAGTTGAAATAATATGTATTTACTATTCTTTCTACAAGAGGTTGAAAGAGTACAAAAAGCAACATTGTCATTACGCCCCAGCAAATTGTACTTTCAAGGCAAATAACACCTTTGTAATTAAAAGGTTTGTTGTTGTAATCCCACCAAAACTCGCCGAAAAGTCTTACCATAAGTTTAGCAACTAAAAATTCAAATGTTGTTGCAAGTATCGCCCCTAAAAAGAAAAGCAACATTTTGTTGTGGGAAATTGGTAAAAACAGAAAATATGTACCTAAAGCCCCTACACCATATATTGTGCAGAAAGGACCTCTTATAAAACCTCTGTTTACCGGTGTTTTTTCTTCGTAAGAAATAACGATACATTCAAAAATCCAACCTAAAAAGCTGTAAACAAAGAAACAATTTATAAAATAAAAAATATCCATACCGACCTTATGGAAGAACCAAGCCGATATTCCAGACATTATTGTACACATAGGTTTAATATACCTCCTCAGATATATGTCAAAATATTTAATGGCATAACATCATAATTTATATGGTACTATATTTAATACAAAAAGGCAATAGATTTTACTTTACATCTATGTTACAAATAATATTTCATAAAAATTACCACTTAATCATACCCTTAAAATAAGGAGTGATGAGATGATAATTTATACTGTAAAACAAGGAGATACCTTAGAAAATATAGCAAATGAAAAGGGTGTTACAGTAGAGCAGATTTTAAATACAAATTTTCCACCTAACCCTGACAATTTGGTAGTAGGTCAGAAATTGGTTATTTTAGTACCGGAGGTGGAGTACATAGTAGAGGAGGGGGATACCCTTAATTCTGTAGCACAGAAATTTAACACTACAGCTGTGGATATACTACAGAAAAATCCGTCTATTGAAAATGCACAGATATACACAGGGCAAAATTTAGTTATTGAATATGAAAACGGTGAAGACAAAAAAATTATTGCTACAAACGGCTATACATATCCCAATATAGACAGGCAACTTTTGCTTAGAACTTTGCCATATCTTACTTTTTTGACTATTTTTACATATGGTTTCACAGACGAGGGTGTGTTAATAGAACCGGACGATACTGAGCTTATAAAAATAGCAAGAGATTACGGTGTTGCACCGGTTATGCTTATTTCCACTTTAACAGAACAGGGAACTTTTTCAAATGTTTTGGCTAAAACTCTATTAGAGGATAATGTTCTACAGCAGGTTTTAATTGAAAACATTATTACTATAATGGAGCAAAAAGGCTATATGGCTTTGGATATTGATTTTGAGTATCTTCCTATAGAGGACAGGGACAATTATATTGAGTTTGTATCCAATTTGACAAGACAGTTAAATGACAGAGGTTTTTTATCTTTAGTGGCACTTGCTCCAAAAACTTCAGTAAATCAGCCGGGCTTGCTCTATGAATCTCACGATTACAGGGGATTAGGTGAAGCTGCTAATTTGGTGCTTTTAATGACCTATGAATGGGGATATACCTATGGACCACCAATGGCAGTTTCTCCTATAGATAAAGTGGAGGAGGTTATAAGATTTGGGGTAAGCCAGATAAACTCTCAAAAAATATTAATGGGTATACCTCTTTATGGTTACGATTGGACATTGCCTTATGTAAGAGGAAATACCGGAGCAAAATCTCTTTCACCACAGCAGGCTTTGGAAATAGCGTCAGAAAATAATGTTACTATAGAGTATGACGAAGTAGCACAAGCACCTTACTTTTACTATACTAAAGACGGAAATTCTCACGTTGTTTGGTTTGAAGATGCAGATAGTGCAGTGGCAAAGTTGAATTTAATAGATAAGTATAACCTTGTAGGTGCAAGCTATTGGAATATTACAAAGGATTTTCCTCAAAATTGGCTTGTGTTAATTTCACTATATAAGGTAGTAAAACTTTTATGATAAGGCTGGCAGCTCTTTTTGTATGCACAGTTTTAGGTGCAGGCTTTGCTACAGGACAGGAAATTATGAGGTATTTTACAGACTATGGAATAGTTGGTCTTTTAGGAGTGCTTGTAAGCAGTGCAGTTTTTGGATTGTGCCTATATAAGACAAAATACTATAACAACTTTGGTGAAATACTTGACGATATGCCTTTTTGTGCCGAAGTGGTAATATTTCTGTCCTTTATTATATTTTATTCTGCTATGATTTCGGCTATGGGAGAAATAGTATGGGAGCTTTTTGGTGTAAATAAAGTTTTAACCGGTGTTTTAATGGCTTTTTTGGTGTGTACACTTACCATTATGGGGGCAGAAAATATTATAGCTTTTAGTGAAATAATATGTCTGCCTATGATAGTGATTACAGTAATTGTTGGCATAAAATTAATGCTTATGCCTATGGAATTCAGACCTCCGGCAAGTAGTGTAAAGGGTGCATTTTCTCCATTTATATATGTTTCTTATAATCTGGCATCTTCTTTGGCTGTTGTAACTGAGCATAAATATAAAAAAGGTATGGCAACTTTTTCGGCAATTTTAATTGGAATTACGGCTTTAGCTATAGCGATACCATTGTATAAGTATTACGGGTTTGTAAAAAGCTGTCCTTTGCCTGTACTAAGTTTATTGCCACAGGGGGAATTGCTGACTTATTTATATATTTTTACAATAGGTGGAGCAGTGTTTACAACAGCTGTTAGCAACAGCTATAGTGCATCACAGTATTTGGAAAATAAGACAGGAAAAAATAGAGCTGTTGTCTGTGTTACAGTGGCACTTTTGTCTTTGCTATTGTCTTTTATAGGCTTTGAAAATATAGTGGCAAGGGGATATTTTGTGTTTGGTTTAACAGGGCTGTTACTGATGTTTAAGGTACTGTTTAAGAAAAGGACTAATTGATAAAATCTTCTCAATAAAGTGGTTGACTTATAGAAAAAGTTAGCTTATACTAACCTTGTAAAGGTAGTAAGTTTGCTTATAAGAGAGGTGCTTTATATGGTAGTTTTAAATGTACTTTTAGATGTATTGACATTTGGTTCTATTATTTGTGCTATGCTCTTTTTAACTTGGCTAAAAAATAGAATTATGAAAAAATACGGACATTAAAATTAGGAGATGATTGACTGTGTCAACAGTTATTATATGTATAGTATTAGCTTTAATTATAATTTTCGCTATTGTCAATTCGGCAAAACACTTCAGAGGTGAAGGTGGTTGCTGTGGTGGTGGCTCTGACATTAAAGTAAAAAAGAAAAAACTTGCAAATGTTAAAGAAACATTGGTAATTTCTATAGATGGTATGACTTGTAAAAACTGCTCTATGAGAATACAGAACAAACTTAATGAAATGGACAATGTTTCTGCTGATGTAAGTCTTCATAAGAAACAGGCTGTTGTGGAAATAGAAGACGGCGTGTCACAGGAAGATATAAATTCAGCTATAGAAAGACTAGGCTATACAGTAACTAACATTGAGAAGAAATAGTTTTATAAGACTCTTTTGTAATGATATATACGAAAGAGTCTTCTTTTATGTAAACCACAATTAGTTTATATAAATTTACATATATTTTATTTGTAAAAAAATGCTTGACAATTATTTAACAATGTGCTATAATAAACACATAAGTTAAATAAACAAGCCTTTAAACATATTTTTATAAACGGAAGTCCTGTAGTGTGTATGGGTCTTCTTTTTTTGTGCCTCTACTTTTAAAAGTGGGGGCTTTTTTAAGTATTAAGTCAATTTGTTTTAAATTATGTCACGAAATGTCATTAATCTTGGTGTATGTTAAAAGAAAACTATATTAGGAGGTAATGATAATGACAGAAAAAGAAAAAAATTTAGCCGATAAATATCTTGAATGTAGAGATAAAAAAGAGGCTTTGGTGTTTGCAGATTATAATGAAAAAAGTACATATGTATTTGATAGACCGGAGGTCAAAGCTTATATTGAAAGTAAAAGTCCTAAAATTGCAACATCAGATGAAATATTGGAATATTGCTCTAAAATTATGAGGGGCGAGGAGGAAGAACCTGTGCCTATAAAAGAGAAAGACGAAGATGGAAATACTGTAATAACGGTACTTAGTCAGCCGGTTTCTTTAGCTACAAGGATAAAAGTTGCTGAGCTTTTGGGAAAAAGAAATGGCACTTTTTCGGAAAGTAAAAAGACAGAAAATGTTTTGCCTGTTGTAATAAAGGATGATTTATATGAATAAAGAAGTAATATCTCTAAAAGAGATAGTTGGAGAAGGTTATAGCGATTTTTGGCACTTCAAAGGCAGATACAGGGTATGCAAAGGCTCTCGAGCCAGTAAGAAATCCAAAACAACGGCACTTAATTTAATTGTTCGTATGATTGAATATCCTTTGGCAAATATTTTGGTTGTAAGAAAGGTATATTCCACACTAAAGGACAGTTGCTACACAGAATTATGCTGGGCAATACATCGACTAAAAATGGACAATTTTTTTGAATGTAAGACAAGCCCCCTTGAAATTATGTATATCCCTACAGGTCAAAAAATATACTTTAGAGGTTTAGATGACCCTTTAAAAATAACGTCAATTACAGTAAAAACAGGCTCTCTCTGTTGGCTTTGGATAGAGGAGGCCTACGAAATTACAAATGAAGACGATTTCAATATGCTTGACGAAAGTATACGAGGTAGTGTGGATAAAAGTATTTTTAAGCAAATTACTATTACCCTAAATCCGTGGAACGAAAGACATTGGATAAAGGCTAGGTTTTTTGATGTTATAGATAGCAACATAATGGCTAAGTCCACAAACTATATGTGTAATGAGTGGCTTGACGAAAGTGATTTAAAGGTTTTTGAAGATATGAAAAAGAACAATCCTCGCCGATACAGAGTTGCCGGCTTGGGTGAGTGGGGCATATCTGAGGGCTTAGTTTTTGAAAACTGGGAAGAAAAAGACTTTAGCATAGATGAATTAAAGGGTGAAAAGTGTTTTGAAACTGTTTTCGGCTTGGATTTTGGGTATACTAATGACCCAACGGCTCTGTTCTGTGGCTTTATAAATACAGAAAAAAAGGAAATATATGTTTTTGATGAACTTTACAAAAAAGGTATGAGTAATGAGGCTATTTATGAGGCTGTTGTGGAAATGGGTTATAAAAAAGAGAAAATCAGAGCTGATAGTGCAGAACCAAAGTCTATAGACCGACTTAGAACCCTTGGCTTAAAAGGCATACGACCGGCCAGAAAAGGAAAAGACAGCATAAACAATGGTATTGATTTTCTTCAGGATTACAAAATTTATGTATCCCCCAAATGCCAGAATTTTATAACAGAAATAAGCAATTATACTTGGGATAAAGACCTAAATGGCAAAATGCTTAATAAGCCTGTAGATAGCTTTAATCATCTTATGGATGCTATGAGGTATGCTGTAGAGGAAATATCCAATGGGGAAATGTTCAGTTTTGAATAATAATGTAAAACACAATAAGAATTAAAAGAAGAAAATATAGCTAAAATTTGGTTTACATAAATATATCTAATATGTGCATTTTTAAAGGGCTTGTAAACAGGTATAATGTGAAAAATGTAAACAAAATATGAATTTGTTTCAATTATATAAAAAATGTTGAAAAAGATTGCAATTAAAATGGCAGTAGAGTATAATTAACCTTAAAGTATTAGGAATATATTTCCTTTGCTTTACACCCCCTTTTAAAGAACTCTTATTGATAAATTTTTGTTGTTGGTTTATGAATGGGTTAATTCTTTAAATAACCGTTTACTAGACGGAATGCTTTTATAGGGATAAGGCATAATTAATAAAATTAAAAAGGAGTAAATATGGGGGAATTTTACTCCAAGAGATATTTTTATAAGGGAGGAATAGGAATGACACAATCTTTAAAAAGATTTGCAAGTGCAGTTTTAGCTCTCGTTATGGCTATGACTTGCCTTGTGTTTACTAATGTAGCAAGTGTATCAGCTGCTGAACCTGCAACATTTGGTACTTATACTATTGGTACAAGTGCTACAGGCGATTTAGCAGTTACAACAAAAAGTGCTACAGTTGGTAATGTAACTTTCAATTTGAGAAGTATTAGTACCAATAACGGTACTGTAAGAAAAGGTTCAAGTGAAATAACTTTTACAACTACTAAATCATTTACAATTAATGCTAAGTTTACGGAAAGTAGTAGTAGAAATGTTGTTATTACTAACGGTACTGACACAGTAGTATTGAAGTCAGGAGAAACTTCTGCAACACTTCCTGCTGGCGATTATACATTGACAAATGATGATACAAAAAATAATAGTCAGATTTCATCTTTTACTCTTGCAGAAGCAAGCAGTGAAGAATCATCAAGTGCAACAACTACTACAGAAGCAACTACAACAACAGAAACTACAACAGAAACAACAACAACTACTACAACTGAGGCTACTACAGAAGCTACAACTGTTGCAAGTGACTATGTTGCAATGGGTTCTTATGATTGGAATTCATCTACTTTAGGTGGCACAGCAAAGACAGGTACATATAAAAATATGACTTATAGTCTTAGAAATGTGTCTAGTACATATGTACAGTTAAGAAGTGAAAATACTATTAAATTTAAGGTAGCACAGGATTGTACATTAACAGCAACTTTTAGTAATAATGGACTTTTTATTAATAGTACTGCATTAACATCTGGTAAAGCATATTCATTGAAAGCAGATACAGAGTACACATTAACTGGTGATTCAGGTAATACAAACTTAACAAAGCTTGTATTTGCAACAGATTCAACAGAAACAAGCACAGAAACAACAACTACTACAACAACAGAGACAACTACTGAAACTACAACAGTTAGTGTTCAGGTTTGGACTCCAGATAGCGATAGTGCAATTTTAGGTTCAGCTGTTAGCGGTTTATCAACTTCTACAGCTAGTGGTCGTACATCAGCTTTCGTAGATAGCATTTTTGGTGATGGTGAAACAGCAACAGGTGCTATTAATGGACAGAAATGTGTTTTATTAAGTGGTAGTACAGATATTACTCCAACAGCAACAGGTAAGTTAAAGCTTTATGTCGTTGCAAATAGTAATGATGCTGTTACAAATGGTACTATCAAAACAGGTGACACAGCTGTTTATAGTGGTACATTTGCAGCAAGAAATGGTGATACAGCTGTTAAAGCAATAACTATTGATGTTGAAGCAGGTAAGACATACAATGTTTCTAATCAGGTAATGCTCTTTAGAGCTGAATTAACACCAACTGGCTCAACAGAAACAAGTACTGAAACAACAACTACTACAACTACAGAAACAACTACAGAAGAAACTACTATGGGTGTATTAAAGGTTAAGGTAAATAATCCAGCATCAAGTAGTGACGCAACTGTAAATGTAACTGTAAAGAAGAATGGTACAACAATTAGTAATGTAACAGCTCTTAACATTGGTTCTGAAACTGAAATCGCAGGTGTAAATGAAGATGATGTTATTACATTTACATTTGCAAAAGAACAGGCTAAGCAGATTACAAATTGGAATAGCAATTTAAAGTCTGTATTTAGAGATAAGACTTATACTCTTACATACACAGTAGGCAAGACTATAGCAATTCCTGAAATGGATTATTATAGTTCAATGCCGGCTGCAGTAACATTAGGTCAGACAGAAACAAAAGCTGTTGGTTATGGTACATACGGCTTTGGTCAGTACAAGGTTAAGGCTAATGGTAATGATTTAGCTGAGTATGCTATTATCAAGGGTCATCAGTATTCACTTTTCGATGTAGGTTCTGGTGATTACGATAAGGACGGTACAGAATTTGGTATTCCAGATGAAAGAATTCTTCTTTTAGGTGGAACAGATGATGAAATTGAACTTACAAATTCTATTAATAGTGAAGAAAAGGTTCTTGTTCTTCTTGACTGCTCTGGTGATAATGCTATAGTTACTGCTACAGGTGGTAATCTTTACTCATCTTACAATGGTAGCACAGGTACAACTGCAGCTCAGATTACAGGTATATCTAAGAACGGCGTAAAGGTTCAGTTCTATGTAGACGGTGGTACAACTATTACAATCAAGGGTACTGGTACAAGTGCTAATGCTTACACAGTAGTAAAGAGTATCAGATTATTCAACCTTAACAATATCGTTGACGGCGATAAGATGATAGATAACGGGGCTGTATCAACAATGACAGAAGATAGTCCTTTCTATAATGTTGTTACATCAAATAGCTTAGCTACTACTGATAAGTTATTTACATTAATTGGTAATGTTACTGGTAACCATAGAGAAAGCGAATTCCTTAACCAGATTGGAAAGGTAGGTTTCGTAATTCTTGATGCTGATACAGTTGATACTTACGATAAGGATGGTACATTAACACCTATGCAGTTAAAGTACAATAACCCTGATGTAAACTTTGGTGGTGTTTACGTAGAAACAACTGATATTTACAAGAATGTATACGATGCAACAAATTATAATTCTTCTTTAGATAGTTCTGAAGGATATACTGGTGATGTAGATTCAACTCTTGAAACAAACAACAATGTTGCTTACTTTGCTGAACTTGTTTCAGTAAGTGCAGGCCATAGATATTATGCTTATCCATTTACATTGTACACTGGTGCTACTCAGAGAGCATACGATACTAATCCAAAGGGAACAAGAATTGAAATTTCAAACAATTAATAGGAGGTATAGATTATGAAAAAAGTTTATAGTAAACCGGTTGTAGTAGTCGATACTTTCTTAAATGACGATGCTACAAATGCACTTAACTTCATTTCAACAACAATCGCACCTAAGAGTGCTAATTTAAGTAATAAATTTACTAAGTTGAATAGTTAATTTAGAGAAAGAGCTGTTACGATTGTGACAGCTCTTTTTTTGTGGATATGTTAAAAGAACCTATACACAAGAATGTGGTATAGGTTCTTTTGAATTGTAAAATCAATTAATATATGATATAATCTCCAACGGAAGTTAGTTAAATAGAGTGGTTTCCACTTCTTTTATTCTAGGAATAAAGGAGGTGGGGCGTATGAGTACATATGAAGCAATATCATTAATGATAGCCTTCGGGACTCTTGTAGCCGTTATTTTAGGTACAAAAAAATAACCACTCAGCCGACCAAAACCTAGTGGTTATTTTTTAACAAATACTAAGTGGAAATCGCTCTGGCTGACTTCCTTGTACCATTATATTAACACTATTATAAAAAAATGTCAATGGTAAAAGACTTATACACAATGGAGAATAAAATTTCTCGTATATGTGTATAAGTCTTTTTTTTGGCATTAGAAAGTTGAAGTTTCTAGTTATGATTGATATAATTGTTGTAGAGAGATGTTGAAAAAGAAAGGGGAGGTACATAATGAAAAAATTAATCGCTTTAATTCTTGGGGTGTCATTGTTTAGTGTGAATACTTGGGCAGATATTCAGATGAACTATGTAAAAGACGGTATGAAAACCTCTGCATCTAGTTACAGTTTAGCCGGTTCAGCAGACCCTAACTATCCACTATATATTAATGGCAAAAAAGTAGAAACTACAAGTGAAGGCTACTTTAGTTATTACGTGTCTTTGGCACAAGGGGTAAATGTATTTAAGTTTGAAAATACTACAGCCAGTAAGACCTATAGAATTACAAGAACTAATGGGTCATCGACTAATAGTGGAAATGCTAATTTTAAGACTGTAAATCTAGTAGGCGAGATTAATAAAAACCACCCTACAGTTCGTTCAAGACCTGATGAGGCAAATGATGACCTTATTTTGCCTTACGTAAAGGGTACATTGTTGCATATTGTGGCTCAAAATTATGAATACTACAAGACAGCAAATGGCAGTTACGTATACAAGGACACAGTTAATTTGGTAAACAAAAAATATGGTGAAAATTCAGTAAATAGTATAGAAACAGCAAAAGACACTATATCTTTTAATATGAACAGGTCCACAGAATACGATGTGGAATTTGCAAAGGATTTCATTGAAGTCAAACTGTACGATACACAGAACAAAGCAGTAATTCCAGACAGCAGTGACTTTAATGAAATAAGTGTTGAGAATAACACACCGGCTACATACACATTTTACTTTAATAAGGGCGACAACTATGTAGGGTTTATGGCAGGTTATGAGGGTAACAAATTTACAATAAAGCTAAATGACAGAACTGTAAGCCCTGAAAAGTCATTAAAGGGTATGAAAATAGTACTTGATGCCGGTCATGGTGGTACTGACAATGGTACATTGGGATTGGGCAAGGTCTACGAAAAGACAGTTAATTTGGCTATAGTTAAATATTTGTACGACTACCTTACTGAAAGAGGTGCTATAGTTACTCTTACAAGAAAAGACGATACATTTATTTCTCTCGGAGATAGAACAAATATTATTAACACAGTTATGCCTGATATTTCTGTGTCTGTACACTGCAATTCCAGAAATGAGTGGGAGGACTTTGGAGAAAAACAGGGTACACTTAATCTCTACAGCTACGATACTCCTGACCGGTTTGTTCAGAAATTGACAGAATATATGGACAATACAGGCTATCAAAAGCAAAATTTGGCATTAACAAGAACCACTGTTTGCCCAGCCGTACTTGTGGAAACAGGATATATGAGTAATCCAAAGGAATACCAGTATCTTATTAAGGCTGAAAATCAGAAGGCAATGGCAGAAAAAATAGGTAATGGAATAGAAAAGTATTTTGAAAATATACTTAATCAGGCAGAAAATACACTGCCATTTATAGATGTCAGTGTTGATGATTGGTATTATAATGCAGTTAAGAAAGTTTATGAAAATGAATTATTTAGTGGCACAACAAAGAGGAAGTTTGCTCCTAAAAGCTATATTACAAGGGGTATGCTTATGGAAGTGTTGTATCGCAAAGAGGGTATGCCTTCTGTAGAAGGAAAGAGTAAATTTGAAGATGTTGACCCAAGTGCATACTTTAGCAATGCTGTTGCGTGGGCAGAAGAAAATGATATAGTAAATGGTGTTACAGATGGCTTATTTGCTCCTTATGAGCCAATGACAAGAGAACAGGTGGCAACAGTGCTTTATAAGTACGCAAAGTACAAAAATGATGATGTAACTGCTCAAGGTGATTTATCATCTTTTGCTGATATAAATTATATTTCAAGCTGGGCAGAAGAAAGTTTGAAGTGGGCAGTTGGAAGTAAAATATTTGTAGGCAATGACGGAAAATTGTCACCAAAAGCATACATTACAAGAGCTGAAATGGCAACAGTAATATGTAGTTTCTATAATATTTAAAATAATTTAGAATAAATTAAAAAAGCCTCTAAAACTGTAGTGTTTTAGGGGCTTAAAAAATAAATACTTTATTTAATATACAAGCCAAGCGATAAGCCGAGTTCTGTCGTTGGACGGTCATCTATCTCGTACCTGTGTCGCCACAAGTCTCATGCGATTTCTACCTAAGACAGGGCGAGCAACCCTTAATGTCTTATCCAATCTTGCTTCAAGTGGGGTTTACAGAGCCACCTTTGTTACCAAAGGTGCGGTAGTCTCTTACGCTACCTTTCCACCCTTACCTACGAAAGTAGGCGGTTTATTTCTGTTGCACTATCCTTAGAGTCGCCTCCACCAGACGTTATCTGGCACTCTGCTCTGTGAAGCTCGGACTTTCCTCACACCTAAAAGGTGCGCGACCGTCTGCCTGACTTGTATACTAAATAAAGTATTTATTATGATGTGGGAAAGGACAAAGCCTTTCCCACTATTTGGTTGTCTTTTAAATTTAGTTGTTTGGAAGTTTCAATACTGTTACTTGAGCAATACGATTGTCTTCCACTTTGTCAACGTAAAATCTATAGCCTTTGTATTCGATTTTCAGACCCTTTTCATTTGGCTCAGGTATTCTATCTAAAACACCAATTATAAAGCCACCTAAAGTGTCATACTCGTCAACAGGCATTTCTATTTCTAATTCGTCGGCTACGTCCTCAAGGTCCGTAGAGCCTTCGATTTTAATTACATTTTCTGAAACCGTCTTTATTTCTGGTTCTTCCTCATCGTCATATTCGTCTTGAATATCACCCATAACTTCTTCAATAAGGTCTTCCATAGTAACAATACCGGCTGTGCCACCGTATTCATCGGCTACAACTGCCATATGTATTTTTTTACTTTGCAATTCCTTGAAAAGGTCATTTGTCTTTTTGGTAAAAGGTACGAAATAAGGCTCTCTTAAAAGTTTTTTAAGGTTAAATTTCTCCTTACCGTAGAGGATAATATAACGCATAAAATCTTTAATATGGAGAATACCAATAATGTTGTCTATATCTTCTTCATAAACAGGAATACGAGAATACTTAAGGTCCCTTACGAGACTGATAATATCGTCAAATTCTGCGTCAATAGGCAATGCAACAATGTCTTTTCTGTGAGTAGCAATATCTACCACATTTTTGTCATCAAAATCAAAGATATTGTTTATCATTTCCTTTTCCTGTTCGTCAATGCTACCCTGTTCGCCACTGGCATCAACCATCATAAGAATTTCTTCTTCACTAATGCCTTCTTCAGCAGATTTCTTAGTAAATATTTTAGAGCATAACTCAGATGAAATATCCACAAGCCATACAATAGGGCTACATATAACACTGAAAAATGCTAACAAACCTTTAAGTTTCAAAACTATTTTAACAGGATACTTATTAGCAAATGTCTTAGGAAGTAAAAGACTGAACATTGCGAAAAAATATGTTGTTACCAATATTATAATAATAGCAGCAATAATTTCGTTGATTACCACAGGAATGTTAGGAAGATGGCTTAAAAGCACTTGAAGAACTTTGCCAAAAGTTCTGAAAGCGAGAATAAAACCAATTATAATACCAAAAAGGGCATTAATTACACTAGCTGTATTCGTATACTGGCGAGATTTAGGAAGAATCTTGCTCAGTTTCTCCATATCCGGATTTTTGTCAGAAGAATATTTGTTCTTCTTTAAATCCAAGACTGTAAGACTGGTAGAAGCAGCAGTTACAAGGCCCTTAACAATAATAAGGCACAGTATAATGACTATGTCATCTATCAAAAATCATTCCTCCATAAGAAAAAACATTCAAACTCTTACAAAACTAGATTATAAAACAAAATCTTGTTATAGTCAAGTTACAACTATATTACCAATTTAAATATATAGAAAAATTTAAAATCTATTTTTTTGTGAAAATATATGATATACTGATTTCGGGAGTGATTGAAGTGAAAAATATAGGTCGAAAAAATACACAATTGATTCTTTCGGGAAATATTCCAAAGGCTCTTCTATCTTTGGCTATTCCCATAGTTATAAACAATTTTATACAAACTATGTATAATCTTACGGATACATTTTGGCTTGGAAAATTAGGTACAAGTGAAATGGCGGCAATTTCCCTTGTAAGTCCTTTACAAAATATTATTGTGAATTTTGGGCAGGGTATAACGATTGCTGGCTCCATTCTTATAAGTCAGCATATAGGAGCTGATGACAAGAAAAATGCAAAAAGTATGGCTAATCAGATTTTTGTATGTGCTATGCTTTTTTCAATTGTAGCGTCAATACTTTGTATACTCTTTTCTCCATTTATCGTTGAATGGCTGGGAGCAGAGGGTACAGTAAAAGACAACAGTATTACATACTTGAAAATTGTACTTGCAGATTTGCCGTTTTTGTTTTTGATTAATTTATTTTCGGCTGTTCATCAATCTCAAGGGGATACCGTCAATCCTATGAAATTGAATATGTTGGGAATTATAATAAATATGTTTTTGGACCCACTCTTGATTATGGTATTTCATTGGGGAATAGGGGGAGCGGCTTTGGCAACGATGTTTGCAAAAGTTCCTTGTGGAATAATTGCTGTGCTTTCTCTTTTTAATAAGAATAATGAAATACACATAGTGTTGAAAAATTTTAAATTTGATGCCGATAAAATAAAGAAAATAGTTTCTGTCGGGTTACCCACTGCCATAGGTGGTTCGACAATGCAATTTGGTTTTTTGCTTATGACTAAAAATGTTTTGGTATACGGTGACGGAGCTATGGCTGCCTATGGAATAGGAAATAAATTAAACGGAATTATCACAATGCCGGCAAATGCCATAGGTTCAGCTGTTGCAACAATAGTGGGGCAAAATGTCGGGGCAAGACAGATAAAAAGAGCAGAGAAAAGCTATCAAATTGCAAGAAATATGGCTATCGTATTTTTATTTGTTACCGGTATGATAATGTCAAGGCATTTTATGTCGGAGGGAATAGTAAAAATCTTCTCTCGTGATGAAAATGTAATTTCTATGGCAACCGATTTTTTATCAATAATGGCTTTTTGGTGCTTCACAAACGGAGTTTATAATTCTACCATAGGGTTGTTTAATGGGGCAGGAAATACCCTTGTTACAATGCTGGTGGAGGCGGCGAGATTGTGGGTGTTCAGATTTGCAACTTTGTTTACTTTTAGTCATTTTTTTGGTATGGCAGAGGAGAGTGTGTGGTACTCTGTTGTTGTAAGTAATGGTATTTGTGCTGTAATACTGTGGGTATTGTATAAATTAGGTCTATGGAAAATAAAAATAAAAGAAATAGTAGGCAATTGACAATTTAATTTTTTCAATTTATAATCTAAATAATTGTGGAGGTGTTGATATGAAACAATGTATGGACTCTGATAATTTACATAGACGATTGAAAAAAATAATCGGTCAGGTACAGGCAATAGATAGAATGATAGATGAAGATGTGCCTTGTGAGGATATTCTTTCTCAGATTAATGCAGCAAAATCTGCTTTGCACAAGGTAGGACAGGTTGTTCTTGAAGGTCATATAAAGCATTGTGTTAGAGATGGTATAGAACACGGCGATGCTGACAAGACTATTGAGAATTTCACTAAGGCTGTTGAAAGATTTGCAAATATGAATTAGAGGTGCTTTAAGAGTGGGCAATATTGTAATAAGAGAATATAAAGAGTCTGATATTAAGGCAATGGTTGAAATTTGGAATGAAGTTGTTGAGGAGGGTGTTGCTTTTCCTCAAATTGATGGATTGACAGAGGAAAGTGGCAAGGAATTTTTTGCTCAACAAAGCTATTGTGGCGTAGCAGAGGACGAGGAAACAAACACAGTATTGGGTATGTATATTCTCCACCCAAACAATATTGGCAGATGTGGTCATATTTCCAATGCCAGCTATGCAGTATCTTCAAAGTCAAGAGGTTTGCACATAGGTGAAAAATTGGTAAAAGATTGTATATCAAATGCCGGAAGATTGGGATTTAAAATATTACAGTTTAATGCAGTTGTGGTAAGCAACGTTCACGCAAGACATTTGTATGAAAGAATAGGTTTCAATCTTTTAGGTACAATTCCAAAGGGATTTTTGTTAAAAGACGGCAGTTACGAAGATATTTGCGTTTATTATATAGAAGTATAAAATATAATTTAGGCGAGCTTGCATTTGTGAGTTCGTCTTTTTTTTATTTTTACTCTTGACAACCTATACCCCTATGGGTATAATGTAACCATATAAACCTATACCCCCATAGGTATGAAAGGAAGTTTTTTATGAAAACAATAGAAAAAATATTAGAGTGGGGTGGAACTAAAAGGGATATAGCTTTTTTGATTATTTCTGGAGTAGCTTTATTTTTGGATATATTCAAAATTATTCCTTTGCCATTTAATTCTGCTTGGGTAGCTATTATACTTTGTGGCTTGCCTATTATTTTAGAGGCAATAGTAGGACTTGTGACGGAATTTGATATAAAAGCTGACGTTCTTGTTTCATTGGCACTTATTGCATCTGTAATTATAGGAGAATATTTTGCAGCCGGAGAAGTTGCTTTCATTATGCAGTTAGGTGCTTTACTTGAGGATTTAACTGTTGCAAAGGCGAGAGCAGGTATCGAAAGACTTGTAGGGCTTACACCTAGAACAGCCAGAGTTATAAAAGGCAATGTAGAAACAATTATATCTGCTGAAAAGGTAGCAGTAGGGGATATTTTAAAAGTTCTTCCCGGGGAAATTATTCCGGCTGACGGTGTAATTATTTCAGGTAAAACTTCTGTCAATCAGTCTGTAGTAACAGGTGAGTCAATGCCTGTAGATAAATCAGAGGGAGATAATGTTGCAAGTGGTACTGTAAATCAGTTTGGTGCTTTTGAAATGAGAACTGAAAAAGCCGGTGACGACAGTTCAATACAGAGAATGATAAGGCTTGTTCAGTCTGCTGACGCTGGTAAAGCCAAAATTGTAGGTATTGCTGATAGGTGGGCAACTTGGATTGTTGTTATAGCATTATCAGCAGCCGGTCTTACTTGGTTCTTTACTGGCGAAATAATAAGAGCCGTAACAATATTGGTAGTATTCTGTCCTTGTGCTTTAGTTCTTGCAACACCTACTGCCATTATGGCTGCCATAGGAAATGCTACAAAGCACGGTTTTCTTGTAAGGGAGGGTGATGCCCTTGAAAGACTTGCTACAGTAAAGGAAATTACATTTGATAAAACTGGTACACTTACATATGGTACACCAGAGGTTATTGCAGTAAAGGGTTATGGTATTGACGATAATGAACTTTACAGCTTAACTGCTTCAGCTGAAAAGAATTCGGAACATCCTTTAGGTAAAGCCATTGTCAGATGTTGCAAAAAAGAAAACATTGATATTCCACAGGCTGAAAATTTTGTTATGGCTGCCGGTAGAGGTATTTCGGCTGTTGTAAATTCACAGAATGTTATTGCCGGTAACTTAAAAATGCTTGAAGAAAAGGGCATAGCTGTTGAAAATATGGAGGAAGTAAATCAGTACATAGAAAAAGGCTCATTAATTACCTATGTTGCTATTGATAATAAGTACAGAGGATATATTGTACTTGCCGACACAGTAAGAGAAGAAAGTAAAAATACTATTAAAAATATTTCAGCCTTAAATATTAAGCCTGTTCTTTTAACTGGGGATAACGAAAAGACAGCAAAGACAATAGCAGAAAGCCTTAACATCAAAAATGTAAAGGCAAATTGCTTGCCGGAAGATAAAATGGAATACATTGAAAACTGCCAAAAGAATAAGGTACCGGTTTGTATGATTGGCGATGGTATAAATGACGCACCGGCACTTAAAAAGGCTGATGTAGGTATTGCTATGGGTGGTGTTGGTAGTGACATAGCTATAGATGCTGCTGATATTGCTCTTGTAGATGATGAAGTAAAGGAACTTCCACACTTACTTGCTTTATCAAAGAGAATGATGATAACTATTAAGTGCAATATGACTTTCTCAATGGTGCTTAATTTTATAGCCATTGTATTAGCCATAACAGGTGTTTTAAATCCTGTTGTAGGTGCTTTGGTTCACAACGGTGGTTCAGTATTTGTAATTGTAAATTCAGCTTTATTATTAAAATGGAGGAAAAAATAAATGGTAGTAAATGTTATAGGTATAATAATAGGTATTTTAGTTTTATGTGCAGGAATTTTTTATTGCATAAAGGAAAAAGGTGACAAAGAATCTTTAAAAATTTATGCTATTACAGCTGTTATAGGTGCTATTGTTGTTGTAGCTTTTGTAGTAAAAACCTTACTTGGTTTGGAATAAAAATATTTAAATTACCTCTTTACAAACTGTTAAAATAAGTTTATAATGAAGTGGTTAATACTACAGAAACTAAACACTATAGTAAGGACAGTAACTTAACACTAATTCAAAAGAGAGTTGGGGACGGTGGAAGCCCAATGATGTGTGTTGTGTGAAAATCACCTTACTGTGGCAATTCCGAAATTTATAGTAGGTTTTGACGTTGCCTGCGTTAAAGGTTTTGAGAGGGAGTATATATACTCCAATTCAGGTGGTACCACGCTATGGCGTCCTGTTGGGCGACATAGCTTTTTTTATATTTATTTTGTAATTCCTAAATTTAAGGAGGGTTTATTGTGTACGATAAGGTAAGCACTAATCTTAACTTCGTGGACAGAGAAAAAGAAATTTTAGGCTTCTGGAAACAAAACGATATTTTTGGCGAGTCAATTAAGGCAAGAGAAAACTGCCCAGTTTTCACTTTCTATGATGGACCTCCTACAGCAAACGGTAAGCCACACATTGGTCACATTTTAACAAGAGTAATCAAGGACCTTATTCCTCGTTACAAGACTATGAAGGGCTACAAGGTTCTTAGAAAAGCCGGTTGGGATACTCACGGTCTTCCGGTAGAACTTGAAGTAGAAAAACAGCTTGGTATCAGTGGTAAGCCACAGATTGAAGACTATGGTGTAGAACCATTTATTAAGAAGTGTAAGGACTCTGTATTCACATACGAAAGTCTTTGGCGTAAAATGAGTGATAGAGTAGGTTATTGGGCTGATATGGATAACCCATATGTTACTTATCACAATGATTATATTGAATCTGTATGGTGGGCATTAAAGCAGATTTGGGACAAGGGTCTTTTATACAAAGGTCACAAGATTGTACCTTACTGCCCACGTTGTGGTACAGCTCTTTCTTCTCACGAAGTTGCTCAGGGCTACAAGGACGTTAAGGAAACTTCTTGTATTTGTAGATTTAAGGTTGTAGGTAAGGATAACGAATACTTCCTTGCTTGGACAACTACTCCTTGGACACTTCCTTCTAACGTTGCACTTTGTGTAAATGCTGCTGAAGAATATTCAAAGGTTAAGAGTAATGACGGTAAGGTTTATATCCTTGCAACAGCTCTTTTAGACACAGTTTTAGGCGAAGGCAACTACGAAGTTGTTGAAACTTACAGAGGTCAGGACCTTGTAAATACTGAATATGAACCACTTTTCGACTATGCTAATCCTGACAAAAAGGCTTACTACGTTGTAGAAGACCCATACGTAACACTTACAGACGGTACTGGTATTGTTCACATTGCTCCTGCATTTGGTGAAGACGATGCCAACGTTGGTAGAAGATTTGACCTTCCTTTTGTTCAGCTCGTTAATGACCAGGGCAAGTTCACTAAGGAAGTAGAAGGACTTGAAGGCGTATTCGTAAAAGACGGCGACAAGGAAATTTTAAAGAGACTTGAAGAAAGTGGCAAGTTATTTGCTGCAATTCCATTTGAACATAGCTATCCATTCTGCTGGAGATGTGATACTCCACTTCTTTACTATGCTAGAGATACTTGGTTCATTTCTATGACTAAGGTTAGAGACCAGCTTTTAAAGAACAATGCTACAGTAAACTGGATGCCTGATAATATTAAGAACGGTCGTTTCGGTAACTTCCTTGAAAACGTTATTGACTGGGGGCTTTCAAGAGAAAGATACTGGGGTACTCCACTTCCTATTTGGGAATGTGAATGTGGTCACAGAGAGGCTGTTGGTTCTATTGAACAGTTAAAGTCTATGAGTGATAACTGCCCAGACGATATTGAACTTCATAAGCCATACATCGACAGAGTTGAACTTAACTGTCCTAAGTGTGGTGGCAAGATGCACAGAGTATCAGAAGTTATTGACTGTTGGTTCGATTCAGGTTCAATGCCTTTTGCACAGTGGCACTATCCATTTGAAAACAAGGAAATTTTTGAACAGAACTACCCAGCTGACTTCATTTCTGAAGCTATTGACCAGACAAGAGGTTGGTTCTATACATTAATGGCTATTTCTACACTTATTTTTGATAAGAGTCCATATAAGAATGTAATCGTTTTAGGTCACGTTCAGGATAAAGACGGTAGAAAGATGTCAAAGCATTTAGGTAATGTTGTTGACCCTTGGACTGTTCTTGACAATCAGGGTGCTGACGCAGTTAGATGGTACTTCTATGCTAACTCTGCTCCTTGGTTACCAAATAGATTTGATGACAAGAATGTAAACGAGTATCAGAGAAAGTTTATGGGTACTCTTTGGAATACTTACGCATTCTATGTACTCTATGCTAATATTGACAACTTTAACCCAATGGATTATAAGTTAGACTATTCACAGCTTCCTCCAATGGATAAGTGGATTCTTTCAAAGCTTAATTCTCTTGTTAAGTATGTTGATAACTCTCTTGAAAACTACAAGATTACAGAATCTGCAAGAGCTATGGCTGATTTTGTAGACGAACTTTCTAACTGGTATGTAAGACGTTCAAGAGAAAGATTCTGGGGCGAAGGTATGCCACAGGATAAGATTAATGCTTATATGACTTTATATACAGTTCTTAAGACTATGTCTTTACTTTCTGCTCCATTTACTCCATTTATGGCTGAAAGTATTTACCAGAACTTAGTTGTAGGTATTGATAAGACTGCTCCAAAGTCAGTTCACTTATGCGACTTCCCTGTAGCTGACGAATCAATGATTGATGCTAAGTTAGAAGCTAATATGGAATTAGTTCTTTCTGTTGTAGTTGCCGGTAGAGCTGCTAGAAATACTGCTAACATCAAGAACAGACAGCCTATTGGTCAGATGTATGTTCAGGCACAGTCTAAACTTGATGCAGAATATAACGACATTATTCTTGATGAATTAAATGTTAAGAATGTTGAATTTGTTGACGATGCTGCTAAGTTCACAAGCTACAGCTTTAAGCCACAGCTTAGAACACTTGGTAAGAAGTATGGTAAGCTCGTTCCACAGATTGGCGAATACTTAAAGAATGGCGACGGCAATGCCCTTATGAATGAGTTAAAGACAAAGGGTGCTATTAAGTTCACTATTGACGGCACTGATGTTGAACTTGCAGAAGAAGATGTTCTTGTTGCAACTGCTCAGACAGACGGCTTTGTTGCTGAAAGCTACAAGAATACTACAGTAGTTCTTGACACAACTCTTTCTCCAGAACTTATTGAAGAAGGTTTTGCAAGAGAACTTGTATCTAAGCTCCAGACAATGCGTAAGGAAGCTGGTTTTGAAGTCCTTGATAGAATTAATGTATACTATGAAGGTAACGACAAGATTGCTGAAATCTTTGCTAAGAACGGCGAAAGCATTGGTAAGGACGTTCTTGCTGAAAGCGTACAGGCTGGTAAGGCTGGCTACAGCAAGGAATGGAATATCAACGGCGAAAAGGTAACACTTTCTGTTGAAAAGAGATAATTTGATGATATAAATGAAAACCGTAGAATGAGAAATCGTTCTACGGTTTAGGCTGTCGATAAAGTCGACAGCCTTGCAAGAAATGCTTGCATTTCTTGCAGTTGGTCTAAGGTAGGGACCAGCCGTGTATTTCGCGTCCTTGCTACGCAAGAACACAAAACAGTCCCTGTCCTCACTCGGGCAAAGCTCGAGTTGCGGAATTAATTTAAGAAAACCTTGGTTTTCTTAACAACTTTCCTTTGATAATCTGAAAAAATATGCAAATGTATTTTTTGAAAATTGCAAATTATTCTCTAAAATTAGCTTTTTAGATACTCTGAACCGTAGAATGAGAAATCGTTCTACGGTTTTTTGTGTTGTATTGTGTTTTTACACAACAGCCATTTTTATCCAAAATTATTACAGAAAATGCTATAAAACCTTACAAAATCATTAAAAATAAACCTAAATAGCTTATTGATAAAAAAATTCCATTTGTTAAGATTGACAATAGAATAACAATATTATGTAAATCAATGAACGTTTTTATGCGATTTTGCTTAAAATAAATGTTTAATTTGTGCAACTTATCAGGTGAATTGGCTGAAATTTGTTTATTGTGTTGAAAAAAGTACAAAAAAGTAATAAAATAGGCTAAAAATAGGTATAATTCACTAAATATAGATAGACTTTTTACTAAAATAAGTGTATAATGAAGCGTACAATAAATTTTAAAATAAGGGCATAAATTAAACGTTGATAACAACAAAAAATATTTTTTTATGCTAAAAAACTATGTTATTTTCTTTTTTACATTGATATTGAACAAATAAAAGTGTAAATTAGTTATGTGTAGGAGGCTTTTTATGAGAGAAATAGGGAAGGCTTTAGCCTTAGTAACACAAATCGGGGTTTCAATGATTGTGCCTATTTTCCTTTGCCTTGTTTTAGGTTCTTTTTTGGATAAAATATTTCACACAGGCAATATACTAATGATTGTATTTATAATATTGGGAGTATGTGCCGGCTTCAGAAGTGTGTACATTATGACTAAAGATTTTTACAAAGATAAAGATACCTACATTCCTATAAAAGGAATAGAAAACAAAAATAATAACAATGATAATGATGATGAAAGTGGTGACTTTTAATGGAATTTAAAATGTCTGATACTTGCAAAAAATTATCTACTGTAATAGCTGTACTAGGGCTTATAGCCTTAGTAGTTGGGTTATTTTTTGCCGGTAACAAAATATATTGGATAGTGGGCATTATCCTTGGAACAGTAGCCTCACTTGTTAAGGTCTATATGCTTGAAAGAACTTTGGATAAGGCTGTGGATATGGACCCTAAAAATGCAAATAATTACACAAGAGCAAATTATACTATGCGACTTGTAGTAAGTGTTGTTATTGTAGTTCTTGCTTGTTTAGTTGAGCAAATCAACGTAGTTGGAGTGTTAATAGGTCTTTTGTTGGTTCAGCCGGCAGCCTATATCACTAATTTTATTACTGCCAATAAAGAAAAATAATTTTTTTCTTATTGATAAATTATGAAATAATTAACTATGAAAGGAGGAATATGATTGGGACTTCAATTATTGGAGGTCAAAAGTCTTGTAGGACATTTCATTGGATGGGAAAACACATCTTCTGGAGAGTTAGACGTAGAATCTAAAATTCTAGGTCGATTGAACATAGGTGGAACAGAAGTTTGGCTTACTCAAACTGTTGTCACTACATGGGTAATTATGGTGGCACTTATAATAATTGCTCTTATACTTAGAGCTAAAATGAAAAATTATAAGTACAAACCGGAGGGATTACAGAATGTAGTTGAAATGGCTATTGAGTCTATGCACAGTTTTGTTGTTGGTTCAATGACTGAAAAATATGCTTATTTTGGAAACTGGTTCTTTGGTGTATTTGTTTTCGTACTGGTTTCAAATTTAAGTGGTCTGTTAGGACTTAGAGCTCCTACGGCAGATTTTTGTACTACTGCTGCAATAACTCTTGCTACCTTTGTTATGATTCACTTTATGGGTATCAAAACAGGTAAAGGTGGTTACTTTAAGGGTTATTTAGAGCCAGTACCTGTACTCTTGCCTATAAATATTATAAGTGAATTGGCAACACCTATTTCACTTAGTTTCCGTCTATTCGGTAATATTTTAGGTGGTATGATTATTATGGCAATGGTTTACTCTTTGCCACGATGGTTAAACTTTGGTATTCCGGCAGTTCTGCATATTTATTTTGATGTTTTCGCCGGTTGTATTCAGACAGTTATTTTCGTAATGTTAAGTATGACTTTTATTAAAGACAAAATTACAGATTAATTTTAAGGAGGATTTTAATTATGGAAGGAATGGACCCAAAAGCATTTGTATTAGGTTGTTCAGCAATAGGAGCAGGTCTTGCAATGATAGCAGGTGTAGGCCCTGGTATTGGTCAGGGTTTCGCAGCAGGTAAAGGTGCAGAGGCTGTAGGTCGTCAGCCGGAAGCAAGAGGTACAGTTACTTCAACTATGCTTCTTGGTTGTGCCGTTGCAGAATCAACAGGTATTTACGGTTTGGTTATTGCACTTATTCTTTTATTTGCTAACCCACTTATTGGTAAGTTATAAGAGGAATATTGCACGTTTATTTATGACTATTGTGGGAAAAACCACATTGAAAGGAGGCAATATTCTTGGACTCAGGCTATGTAATTATACTGAATCAGCAGACTGTCATTCAGGTTATAATTCAGCTTATAAATACAGCTATCCTTTGTTTTATATTGAGTAAACTTTTATACCAACCTGTTCTCAAGTTCTTAAATGCGAGAAAGGAAAAAATATCTTCTCAAATTGATAAAACAGAGGCTGATATGGCACAAGCACAGGCTCTTAAAAAGGAGTACGAAGAAAAGCTTAAAAATATCGAAAGCGAAAGAACTGCTATATTACAGGAAGCTCGTACAACTGCCCTCAAGAATAGTCAGATTATTATTTCTGATGCTAAGACAGAGGCGACAGCTATTAAGGATAGAGCTAATCTTGAAATCGAAAGAGCAGAAGAAAAGGCTAAAGACGATATTAAAAAGCAGATTGTTCAGGTATCTACTCTTATGTCAGAAAAATTTGTTGCTGCCAAGATGACTGAAGATGAACAGAATAAGCTGGTTGATGAAACAATATCTGATTTGGAGGAGATTGAATGGATAGGATAATTTCAGACAGATATGCAGAAGCACTTTTCAGTTTAGCAGTAGAAAATAATGCTATTGATAGATATGAAGAACAGGTAAAGCTGGTTCTTGATGTTATTTCCGGAGATAAGGAAATAATGAAAATTCTTACTCACCCTGATATTAACGGTGAGGATAAAATGAATGTTTTAACACAGGCTTTTAAGGACAGCGTAGATGATGATATTATGGGACTTTTTTCCGTAATAATGCGTAAAAATAGGGAAAATCAAATTATTGGTATTTTGGAAATTTTCCTTGAAAAGGTAAAAAGCTACAAGGGTATTAGTGATGCAGTTGTAGAAAGTGCTGTACCTTTAAGTCCAGAAAAGCTGAAAGTAATTGAAACTAAATTAGCAAATAAATTAAATAAGCAGGTGGTTGCTAAAAGCGTAGTTGTGCCAGAATTATTAGGTGGACTTCGCATAAGCATTGACGGACATATTTTGGACAAGACTGTTAAAAGACAGCTTGAAGATATGAAGAAACAAATGCTTGCAACATCACTTGCCCAGTAAAGGAGTGTAACCTAAGAATGAATATCAGACCTGAAGAAATTAGTTCTGTTATAAAAGAACAGATAAAAGGCTATTCAGCAAAGCTTGACGTGTCTGAGGTTGGTACGGTTATACAAGTAGGTGACGGTATTGCCAGAGTATATGGCTTAGATAACGCTATGAGTGGCGAGCTTTTAGAGTTTGAAAACGGCGTATACGGTATGGCACAAAATCTTGAAGAAGATAATGTGGGTGTCGTTATTTTAGGTAGCGACGAAGGTATTAAGGAAGGCTCATCTGTAAAACTTACAGGTAGAGTTGCAGAAGTACCTGTAGGCGATGCTCTTATAGGTAGAGTTGTAAATGCTTTAGGTCAGCCTATTGATGAAAAAGGACCTATTAATACAACTAAAGCAAGACCTATTGAAAGAGTTGCCCCTGGTGTTATTACAAGAAAATCCGTTGATGTACCTTTACAGACAGGTATTAAGGCTATTGATGCCATGGTGCCTATTGGTAGAGGGCAGAGAGAACTTGTTATCGGCGACAGACAGACAGGTAAGACAGCTATTTGTATAGATACAATTATTAATCAGAAAGGCAAGAACTGTATTTGTATTTACGTTGCTATTGGACAGAAGGCATCTACAGTTGCCAGAATTGTAAACACATTGGAAAAGACAGGTGCTATGGACTATAGTATTGTAGTTTCATCTACAGCATCTGACTCAGCTACACTTCAGTACATTGCACCATATAGTGGCGTAGCAATGGCAGAAGAATATATGGAAAACGGAAAAGACGTTCTCATTGTTTATGATGACTTATCTAAGCACGCAGTAGCTTATAGAGCAATGAGCTTACTTTTAAAGCGTCCACCAGGACGAGAAGCATATCCAGGTGATGTATTCTACTTACATTCAAGACTTTTAGAGCGTTCAGCTAGACTTGATGAAAAATACGGTGGTGGTTCAATAACAGCATTGCCTATTATTGAAACACAGGCTGGAGACGTTTCAGCATATATTCCAACAAATGTAATTTCTATTACAGACGGTCAGATTTATCTTGAAAGTGAATTATTTAACTCAGGTATGCGTCCAGCAGTAAATGCCGGTCTTTCTGTATCGAGAGTAGGTGGTTCAGCACAGATTAAGGCTATGAAAAAGGTAGCAGGTCCTATTCGTATGGAACTTGCACAGTATAGAGAATTACAGAGTTTCTCTCAGTTTGGTTCAGATTTGGATAAGGATACTCTTGACAGACTTAACCACGGTAAGAGAGTTATGGAAATTCTTAAACAGCCACAGTATAAGACTCTTGAAGTTGAAAAGGAAGTCGTTATACTCTATGCTGTTACAAATAAATACCTTGATGATGTTCCGGTTGAAAAGATTGCCGATTTTGAAAGAGGTTTCTTTGAATTTATGGAACAGAACCATAACAACATTTTAATTGAAATAAAGGAAACTGGTGTTATGTCAGACAAGGCAACAGAGGAACTTAAATCAGCCATTGAGTCTTTCAAGGCAAAGTTTGAATAGTGAGGTGATATTATGGCATCAATGCGTAACATAAAACGCAGAATTAAAAGTGTCAATAGCACCCAGCAGATAACAAAGGCCATGAATTTGGTTGCCAGTTCAAAGCTGACAAAGGCAAAGCAGAATTTTGATGATACAAAGCCTTTCTTTAACGCCATTAGACGCGTTATTGCCAATGTAGTTAAAGGTGCAGGCAATACAGACAATGTATTTTTGAAGTCAAGAGAAGTAAAAAATACAGGCGTAGTTATTCTTACAGGCGACAGAGGACTTTGTGGAGGATATAACACAAATGCTTGTAAAACAGCTTTAGGTATTACAGAGGGAAAAAGTGCTTCTTACATTACAGTAGGTTCAAAAGGTTTTGAATTTTTAAAGAATAAGGGTTGTGACTTTGCACAGAACTATACTGGAATTTCAGAAAAACCTACTTACGAAGATGCAAGGGCAATAGGCGAAAAAATAACACAGATGTATCAGAATGGGGATGTTGACGAAGTATATCTTGTCTATACAGAATATATTTCTACAATAGCCAGCGAACCTAAGGTTATGCGTCTTTTACCTTTGGATACAGAAAGTTTGGGAGAAAGTGAAAAGGATAATCTTACACTTACTATTTACGAGCCAGATGACGAAACAGTATTAGCATATGTTATTCCAAAATACATTAATACAGTTATTTACGGTGCTTTAGTAGAGTCCTCCGTATGCGAATTAACTTCCCGTATGACTGCTATGGATTCAGCCACAGATAATGCTACCCAAATGCTTGATACTCTTAATCTTCATTACAATAGAGCAAGACAGGGTGCAATTACTCAGGAATTAACTGAAATCGTAAGTGGTAGTAACGCATTAGAATAAAATTCTATATATATCTACTTAGCTGTATAGGGTAAGTTAAAATTTTTTAAGGAGTGAAAATATGGCAGAACAAAATGTCGGCAAGATAGTTCAGGTTATCGGTGCCGTATTGGATATAAAATTTTCCGGAGGGCATATGCCTGCCCTTAATAATGCCATTGAAATACACGATGGCGATAGAAAGATTGTTGCTGAGGTATCAAAGCACCTTGGTGACGATGTTGTAAAGTGTATTGCTATGAGTTCTACAGACGGTTTAAAGCGTGGTATGGACGCTATTGACACAGGTAAACCTATTTCAGTTCCTGTAGGTCGTGAAACCTTAGGTAGAATGTTTAACGTAGTAGGCGAACCTATTGACGATAAGCCAATGCCAACAACAGAAGAAATGTGGCCTATTCATAGAAAAGCACCTAGCTTTGCACAGCAGGCTACAAGTGCTGAAATGCTTGAAACCGGTATAAAGGCTGTTGACTTACTTTGCCCATATTCAAAGGGTGGTAAGATTGGTCTTTTCGGTGGTGCCGGTGTAGGTAAAACCGTTCTTATTATGGAGCTTATTACAAATATTGCTACTGAACACGGTGGTTATTCTGTATTCAGTGGTGTAGGCGAAAGAACAAGAGAAGGTAATGACCTTTATTATGAAATGCAGGAATCAGGTGTTATTGACAAGACAGCCCTTGTTTTCGGTCAGATGAATGAGCCACCTGGAGCAAGAATGAGAATTGCTCTTACAGGTCTTACAATGGCTGAATACTTTAGAGATAAAGAAAATCAGGACGTGCTTTTATTCATTGATAACATTTTCAGATTTGTACAGGCAGGTTCAGAAGTTTCTGCACTTTTAGGTCGTATGCCATCAGCCGTAGGTTATCAGCCAACACTTGCTAATGAATTAGGTGCGTTGGAAGAAAGAATTACATCTACAAAGAATGGTTCTATTACTTCTGTTCAGGCTGTATATGTTCCAGCTGATGACCTTACTGACCCGGCTCCGGCTACTACATTTGCCCACCTTGATGCAACTACAGTTCTTTCAAGAGCTATTGTAGAGCTTGGTATTTATCCGGCTGTTGACCCATTAGAGTCTACATCAAGAATACTTGACCCAGCCGTTGTAGGTCAGGAACACTATGAAGTTGCCAGAGGTGTTCAGGCTACATTACAGAAGTACAATGAATTACAGGATATTATCTCTATCCTTGGTATGGATGAATTATCAGAAGAAGATAAAGTGACTGTATCAAGAGCTAGAAAGATACAGAGATTCTTGTCACAGCCTTTCCACGTTGCAGAAGTATTCTCAGGTATTCCTGGTGTTTACGTTCCTGTAGAAGAAACTGTAAGAGGGTTCAAGGAAATATTAGAGGGTAAGCACGATGATATTCCTGAAAGCTGTTTCCTTAACGCAGGTACTATTGATGAGGTAGTTGCCAGAGCTAAAAAGTAAGGGGGTAGATTATGAATAAGTTATCCCTTAAAATCGTTACGCCTTCCCGTATTATGTATGACGGAGAGGCAGAAATGGTTATTATGCGTACTAAGGTCGGCGATATTGGTATTATGGCAGGACATCAACCCCTTGTTACTGTATTAGATTACGGTGTTTTGAAATTGAAAATTTCAGAAAATGAGGAAAAAAGAGCTGCTGTTTTAGGTGGTTTTGTAGAAGTTGATGGCGAGGGCGTAAATATACTTACTGATATTGCTGAATGGTCTGACGAAATAGATAAAGTCAGAGCAGAAAAGGCAAAAGAAAGAGCAGAAAGAAGACTTTCTGAAAGAAATGTGGGCTTAGACGTAGTTCGTGCTGAAAATGCACTTAAAAGAGCTATGGTTAGACTTCATGTAAATGATTAATTTTAAAGACTGTTGTTGATTAAATTCAATAGCAGTCTTTTTTTGTAAAATATTTTTCTTTTGAAAAAATATTAAATTTGTTTGCAAAATATATATACTAGTGTTAAAATATTAACATAAGATGAAAAAAGAAATTTGTCGAAAAATGTCATATTTCTATAAAGATAAGGTGCTTTTAAGGGGGCGTAAAAAATGAAAAAGAGAATTTTAGGCGTTGCATTGTCAGCAATAATGACAGCTACAAGTTTAAGTGGAGTTTATGCAGAAGAACCTGTACAGGAAACTGTAGAAGAAGTGGTTCAGGAAGAAGTATCACAAGAAGATGTACCACAAGAAACAGTTGAAGAAAGCTCAGAAGAAGTTACACAAAGTGAGGCTGTTCAGGAAGAAGTAACAGAGGAACAGACTACAGTCGTACAGGAAGAACAGGCTGTAGAAGAAGTATCAGCAGAGGAAAGCCCAGCTGTTGAAAATGCTGATGAGGCTGTAACTGTTCAGGCTGACGGTATTGTTGAAAGTGGTAAATGTGGTGATAATGTTACATATACTCTCAATAGCGATGGTGTGCTTACTATAAGTGGCAGTGGGGATATGTATAATTATAAAGAGGGCTATAATGAATCTCCTTTTTCAAATAAAAAGTTTGAAAAAGTGATTATTGAAGATGGAGTAACAAGTATAGGTAATGATGCTTTTAAGTACTCCAGTATTGGAGATATTTCAATCTCAAATACTGTAGAAAAAATAGGTAGTGCTGCCTTTTTGAGAAGCAACAGACTTATAGAGGTAAAAATTCCAGATAGCGTAACTGACATAGGAGTATCAGCTTTTAGTCTTTGTGAGAATATAGTTACCGTTACACTTTCTAAAAATATGACACAAATTAAGGATTCTACATTTTATAATTGTGGACAACTGGTGTCAATTGATATACCAGAGGGAATATTGAGTATAGATAAAAATGCTTTTTTTAATTGTAGTAGCTTAAAAAGTGTAAAATTACCTAATGGTATAACAAATATAGGATTTGAAAGTTTTTGGAGCTGTGGAAGTTTGAAGCAGATAGAAATACCAAGTAGTGTTACTAATATAGATGAAATGGCTTTTTTTGGATGTAAGGGCTTTGAAGTCTATTGTGAAAGAGGTAGCGTAGCTGATACGTATAAAAATTACCCAGAGGGAACAAAGAAAATATATGATAATATGCCTATAATAGATGATGTGCTTTATAGTGGTAAATGTGGTGATAATGTTACATATACTCTCGATATCAAGGGTGTGCTTACTATAAGTGGCAGTGGTGATATGTATGATTGGAGTGAGTCTAAGAATCCTATTTTCAATGACAGATATGCAATAAGAAAGGTTATTATTGAAAATGGCGTAACAAGTATAGGGGAGAAAATATTTTATGGTTGTAGTTTCTTAACAAGTGTAGAAATACCAGATAGTGTAATAAGTATAGGGAAAGGTGCGTTTTTAGATTGCGATAATTTAAAAAGTGTAACAATCCCAGATAGTGTGACAAGTATAGGGGAAGAGGCATTTGAGTACTGTAGCAGTTTAAAAAATGTAAAAATGTCCAGTAGTGTAACAAGTATAGGGCAATGTGCATTTTGTTACTGTGAAGGTTTAACCAGTATAGAAATACCAGATGGTGTGATAAGTATTGATTATGGCACATTTGGTGGTTGTAGAAGTTTAAGAAGTGTGGAAATCCCTAATAGTGTAACAAGTATAGGTGAAAGTGCGTTTTATTACTGTGAAGGTCTAACAAGTATAGAAATTCCAACTAGTGTGACAAGTATAGGGGCAAGTGCATTCTCAAACTGTAGTGGCTTAATAAGTATAAAAGTTCCAAGCAGTGTAACAAGTATAGGAGTAAGTGCATTTATAAATTGTAAAAGTTTAAGAAGTGTAGAACTTCCAGATAGTGTAACGAGTATAGGGGGAAGTGTGTTTGGTGGTTGTGAAAGTTTAGAAAATATAGAAATTCCCAATGGTGTAACAAGTATAGGGAATTATTTATTTAGCAATTGTAAAAATTTGATAAATGTAACAATTCCAGATGGTGTGACAAGTATAGGGAAAAGTGCATTTGAAAATTGTAGCAGTTTGACAAGTGTAGAAATCCCTAACAGTGTAACAAGTATAGGGAAAAATGCATTTTCTTATTGCACTAATTTAACAAGTATAATAATCTCTGAAAATTTAACAATTATAGAGGATAATTTATTTTACAAGTGTGAAAATTTGACAAATGTGACAATTCCAGATAGCGTGACAAGTATAGGACGATATGCTTTTTGTAGTTGTAACAGTTTAGCAAGTGTAACCATTCCAGACAAAGTAACAAATATAATGTATTCGTTTGGTGACTGTCAAAATTTAAAGAGCATAAATGTAAATTTAGGAAATGATGAATATTCGTCTGTAGATGGAGTTTTATATAATAAGGCTAAAAGTAAGTTAATACAATGTCCGGCAGGTAAAACAAGTGTAACAATCCCCGATAGTGTAACAAATATAGAGAATTCTGCATTTGAAAATTGTAGTGGCTTAACAAGTATAAAAATTCCATATAGTGTGAAAAAGATAAGGTATTCTGCATTTGAAAACTGTAAAGGTTTAATAAGTATAGAAATTCCAAATAGTCTAACAAGGATAGAGGCTGATGTCTTTAGGAACTGCAACCCATTAAAGGTGTATTGTTCAAAAGACAGTTATGCTGATAAATATACAGGATATCCAAATGGTTCAGAAAAAATATATGAAACTATGCCAACAATACCTAACAATTTAAATGGTTGGATATTTGACAAAGATATTTACAAGAACAACAACCGTGATGTTGTTTCAGTTTTAGGTGATGATGAAAATGTTCTTTATAAGCATTGGTTAAATAATGGTATAGCTGAGGGTAGAACAGCTTCATATGTATTTGATGCTAAATACTATTTAGACAATAATTCCGATGTAAAGGCTGTTTTTGGAGATGATTACAAGGCAGCATACAATCATTATATTTCAGGTGGTTGTAATGAAATGAGAGTTGCATCAGCTGAATTTAACCCTAATATTTACAAGGCAAATTACAGTGACTTAGCTAATCTTACAGGTGAACAGCTTGTAGAACATTATGTTAAAAACGGTAGAGCAGAA
>UQYD01000007.1 GCA_900545305.1 uncultured Eubacterium sp. | reverse complement strand
GCAAAATTGCAAAATCCACTTCTCTTTCTGAATCATACGTTTATGAAATTTTCAGAGGTGAAAAGTGTAATCCATCAAGAAATAAATTACTTCAAATAGCTTTTGCAATGAATTTAGATTTAGACTCTACTCAAAAACTATTAAAAATAGCAAATGTAGGTATTCTATATCCTAGAATTAAACGTGACAGCATTATAATATTTGCATTAAACAAAAAACTTGATTTTTTTGAATGTGAAGACCTTCTCGAAAAAGGAGAAGTAGAAGGAATATCTGACGATATTAACTAATAACATTCAAATTGGATATATCTAATTGTCCCGTTTTATTTACTGTTATAGTGCAAGTGCATTTTTCATTTGTATCAGGTTTACGCACAAATAAATTTTCTATTTTTCCATCTTTTAATAATTGTTTTACAAAATCTGGGTCAATGGCTGTACAGTAATTTTCTAATGTATTTTTCCATATGGTAAACTTACAGCCTTGTCGCCAGTTGGAGCAATAATACCCCTTTGAGTTTTCAAAAATATGCCCACCACAATTTGGACAGACTCCCAAAACTTCAGGAGAATTTTTACCTCTTTTTCGGCTCTTATCTGCTGCAAAAATAACCTTGCAGTCTCCTTGTTTTGACTGTTCTACAATATAATTGACATATCTTTTTATACTGTTCATAAACTTTTCAGGTTCCATAGCACCTTTTGAAACTATGGTCATACTCTTTTCCCATTTTCCTGTAGTTTCAGGTGTTTTCATTTCCTTAGGCACTATTTCTATAAGTTTAATTCCCTTTTCTGTTGGGACAAGATTTTTAGCTTTACGAACAATATAACCTGTTTTTATGAGTTTTTCAATTATTGCTGCTCTTGTGGCAGGAGTTCCGAGACCTGACTCCTTCAACTGTTCTTTTAATTCCTCATCTTCTACAAATCTACCGGCATTTTCCATAGCTGACAACAATCCAGCTTCATTATATGCCTTTGGTGGTTTAGTCTTTTTGGAATTAATTTTAACTTTCTTAGCAGTTTCTTCCTGACCAACTACAACATTAGGAAGTACATCTTCTTTAGTTTTCTTCTTTTCCTTTTCAGAAACTACATTCAATTCTGTCCAACCCTTTTGAACAATAGTTGTACCCTTTGTAAGGAAATTTTCCTGTTCTACTGTAGTTATAATCTTTGTTGTATTATATATATAATTTGGATAGAAAACAGCCAAATATCTTCTTGCAATAAGGTCATACACCTTAAATTCATCAGCACTCAAACTTTCTACATTAGCCCTTGCCTCTGTAGGTATGATTGCGTGGTGGTCACTTATTTTACTATTATCTATTATTCTTTTAGATATTGGCAATTTAGGAAGTGACAATACATAGTCAGCATAAATACCATATTCTTTTGTCGCCTTTAATCTGTTTAACATAATCGGCAACTTAGGTATCATATCATCAGAAAGAAATCGGCTATCCGTTCTAGGATATGTAACCATTTTTCTTTTTTCATACAAATCCTGAACAATATCCAAAGTTTTTTGAGCTGACAAGCCGTATTTTCTGTTGCAATCTCTCTGTAATTCTGTTAAATCGTAAAGGAAAGGTGCCGGATTTTTCTTTTCTTCATTTTCAATAGAAGTTACACTGCCTGTTTTACCTTTTACCTTGTTTACTATTTCCTGTGCTATTTCTTTTTTATTAATTCTAGTTTCGTTTTTGTCATTGATGTAAGTTCCCTTATACTCTCCAAAATCAGCTTCAACTTCCCAGTATTCTTCTGGTTTAAAGGCATCTATTTCCTTTTGTCTTGATACAATAAGGGCAAGTGTCGGAGTTTGAACTCTACCAATACTCAAAAGTGAATTATACTTTAATGTAAAAGCTCTTGTAGCATTTATACCTACAAGCCAATCAGCTTCCGAACGGCATTTGGCTGCCTCGTAAAGGTTATCATACTCACTACCGTCTTTTAATGAAGCAAAGCCAGCTGTTATTGCCTCATCGGTCATACTGGAAATCCAAAGTCTTTTAAAAGGCTTTTTACAACCAACACATTCATAAATATATCTAAAAATCAACTCACCCTCTCGTCCACTATCTGTTGCACAAATAAGGCTTTCTATCTTAGGTGAATTCATAATATTAGAAAGTATGTCTAACTGACTTTTAGTAGCTTTTATCGGCTTTATTTTTATTTTTTCCGGAATAAAAGGCAAAGCCTCTACAGACCACTTTTTTAGAGATTTATCATAATCTTCACAATCATAGAGAGTAACCAAATGACCTACTGCCCAGCTGACAATATAGTCATCATTATATAAATAACCTTCTCCTCTTTTATTGCACTTTAAAACTCTTGCTATATCTCTTGCTACCGATGGTTTTTCGGCAATAACTAACTTTCTCATTTGTTACTCCTTGCTCATCTTTTCCAAAAGACTAATTTTTATATCGTACAATTTTTGAGATAAGTCTACATAAACTTGATGAGGATTTTCAAATCTCTTTGTTTCTTCCCAAAGTGTTTCCATTTCAGAAATTGCAAAATCTCTTAACTTCATTACGCTATCACTATGGTAAACACATTGACCCTTGTCAAATACCTTTACAAGCAATTCCTTTAATGTGAAAGTACCAGCCTTTAAAACAGTTTTCTTCCATGGTTCGTGTGGGTCAAAAAGGTGCATATCCTCATTTTCTGTGAAAGTTTCATTTTCAAGACATATTAAATCAGCCTTAATTTTATTATTTTCCTTTTCATAAATTCTGTAAATTTTCTTATTTCCAGGGTTTGTAATCTTTTCACTGTTGTCTGAAAGTTTAATTTTTGGTGTAAAGTTTTCTCCGTCTTCCATAATAGCTGCGAGTTTGTAAACACCACCGAAAGATGGGCAATCCTTAGATGTAATAAGATTAGTACCAACACCCCAATTTGTAATTTCTGCTCCCTGCATTTTAAGACTGGCAATAAGAAATTCATCAAGGTCATTAGATGCTGTAATTGTTGCATCTTTAAAACCTGCATCATCAAGCATTTTCCTAGCCTTTTTAGATAAATACGCTAAGTCACCACTATCCAATCTAATACCATAATTCTTTAATTCAATGCCTTCATTTTTCATTTGCTTAAATACTTTTATAGCATTTGGCACACCTGAATTAAGAGTATCATAGGTATCAACTAAAAGTGTGCAAGCCATTGGGTATAGTCTTGCATAGGTATAAAAAGCAGTATACTCATCATCAAAACTCATTATCCAACTGTGAGCGTGAGTACCCATAACTGGTACATCAAACATTTGACCTGTCAAAACATTACTTGTACCGGCACAGCCACCTATAACAGCAGCTCTTGCACCATAAATACCGGCATCAGGACCTTGAGCACGTCTTAAGCCAAATTCCATAATTCCGTCACCTTCTGCTGCATAGCATATTCTGGCAGCCTTTGTAGCAATAAGACTTTGATGGTTTAAAATATTAAGAATAGCTGTTTCAATAAACTGAGCTTCCATAATAGGAGCAATAACTTTTAACATAGGTTCTCTAGGAAACATTACACTACCCTCAGGAATAGCATAAATATCCCCTGTAAACTTAAAGTTTTTAAGATAATCTAAAAAATCATCTTCAAAAATTTTAAGAGATGCCAAGTAATTTATATCATCTTCTGTAAAATGCAAATTGTTAATATACTCTATAACCTGTTCAAGACCAGCAGAAATGGCATAGCCACCGTCCATAGGATTTTTTCTATAAAACACATCAAAAATAGCCATTTTATTCTTGTTATTATTTTTAAAATACGCCTGCATCATTGTTATCTCATACAGGTCAGTTAATAAAGTAAGATTTCTCATCAGACTACCTCATTTCCGTACTTATATATTTTCATATTGTGCTTTTATAATTTGCTTATTATGAACATTATACACCATATACAACAGATTTTCCATATTATTTTATTGAGAAAACAATTCCACCTTATACTTAAATTTTTTAACAATTCTTTCTTTACAGCCATAAAAATTTGTGTTAAAATGATTACTAACTTAAAAAAATTAAGAAACAGGAGGTTTATTATGGATAAAATAGATAAACAAATTCTTGAAATTTTACAAGAAAATGCTCGTACTCCTCTCAAGAGTATTGCAGAACAAGTATTTTTATCTTCTCCAGCTGTTTCATCAAGAATTGACCATTTAGAGAAACAGGGAATTATAAAAAATTATAGAGCAAGAGTTGATAGACATAAATTGGGGTATCATATTACTGCCTTTATAAATCTTGAAATGAATCCAAATCAAAAGCCAGAGTTCTATCCTTTTATTAAGGCAGAAAGAAACGTACTTGAATGTAATTGTGTTACTGGCGAATATAGTATGCTCCTTAAAGTAGCATTTCCAAGTACAATGGATTTAGACGAGTTTATAGGTAGACTCCAAACTTTTGGCAAGACAAGTACACAGATTGTGTTCTCTACACCTGTTGAACCTAGAGGAGTACCAATCCCAAGTAGTTTTTAGGAGGAAGTTTTGAAAAATATACAGATTATTACAGACAGTTCGGCTGATTTATCTAAAGAACTTGTAGAAAAATACGGAATAGATGTTGTGCCTTTTTATGTTTCATTCAGTGAAGAAACTTATTTAAAAGAAGGTGAAGAAATTTCTCAAAAGGATTTCTATGACCAGCTTGTTTCTTCTGAAGCAAACCCTAAAACAGCTTGTCCATCTATTGATGATTATTACACTAGATTTGAAAAAGCTGTTAAGGAAAATTTATCAGTTATTTGCTTTACTCTTTCTCAAAAATTCAGTGGTTCTTTCCAAAGTGCTGTTAATGCTAAAAATATGATATTAGAAGACTATGCCAATGCGAAAGTAGAAATTGTTGACTCTCTTTCTGCTACTGGCGGTCAAGGTCTTTTAGTTTTAGAATGTTGCAAAATGGCTGAAAATAATCTTGATTTTGAAGAAATTTGTCAAAGAAGTAAAATACTTGCTACTACAAGCGGTATACTTTTCACTGTAGATGATTTAAAATTTCTTCAAAGAGGTGGCAGAATTGGAAAAGCCTCTGCCCTTGCCGGTAAGTTACTTAATATTAAACCTTTAATAAAATTAGATGATGGTGAACTTTTGCCAGAGGGAAAAGTAAGAGGAAGAAAAAAAGCTATTCTTGAAATAGAACATGGCATTTCTAAGAAAATAAAAAATGTAAAAGAATTTTCTTTTGCTAAACTTTCATTTTTCGAAAACGAAAGTCCTGACGATTTAAGATTAGACGAAGGTGCTAATTATATTAAATTAAATATCGGTGCTACTATAGGTGCTCATACCGGTCCTACAGCCATTGGTATTGCATACATCAGAAATTACAATGACGATTTTGTAGATAAACTTGTAATTAAAGAAGAAAAGCAGGCTATGAAAGAAAACAAAAAAATCGAAAAACTTGAAAAGAAAATCGAAAAATTAGAAAGTAAAAAAGATATTTTGATAAATAAGAATTAAAAAGTAAAAGTCATATACCTTTGCCAGTATATGACTTTTTTCATAGTTAAAATAGAATATATAAATACAATACTTTGATATAATTTATATTCTATTTAGCATATTTCAATATTATTATTTCTACGCCCAATTTATCCTGTATAAGACCTCTCTTAATATCAATATCACACTTTGCACAATCTTCTACAGCTTTCATTAAATTTCCTAAAGTAAAATTTCTACTTTGATTTATACAACCTGCTACTATAAATTCTCTTAAACCTAATTCATAGGCTATTTGCTGTTTTGTATATTTTTTTCTCAAGAGGTATTTACATTCCAGTATCATTTTAAACTGTCTTGCAATCATTTTAAGTATACCCAAAGGGCTTTCTTTCATATTAAGGAGATTGCCGTAAATATCCAAGGCTAGTTCTGTATTCTTGCCACCTATTGCTCCAACCATATCGAAAATATTGGACTCAACAGATTTTGTACAGGCAATATCTATATCTTCTCTTGTTATTTTTTTATCACCTGTATAGTTAAGGAGTTTTGTCATTTCTTCCTTTAAGGCAACCATACTTACGCCAATATTTTTTATGAAATATTCGCTGTCAGAAGCTGATATTTTATTTCCAGAAAGTTTAATAACCCAGTTAGTAAGCTCTTTCTCCTTGAGCATATTTATTTCGCACACATAGCCATTTTTCTTAACAGCCTTATAAAGTGCATTTCTCTTGTCAACTTTCTCATTACAGAAAACCAAAACAGAAGTATCCGGTATACTCTTTACATATTCTGCAAGTAAATCCGTATCATCTTTTCTACCTATAGTAAATAGCCCACTATCTCTAACTATTACTAATCTATATTCGCTAAAGAAAGGCATTGTATCTATAGCCTCGCTTATTTCTTTACCGGAAAAGCCTTTGCCGTCAAAAACAGATAAATTCATAGTTTCTGCCCCTGCCGGAATTATACTTTCTTTCAGCTTGTTTTCATATTCCTTTACAAGAAAAGATTCTTCACCATATATTAAATAAACTCTTTTAAAACTACCACTTTTAATATCATTATCTAAATTCTGCAAAAATATCACCTCCCACATATTTTTTTATTTCATAGCCATTGTCAACGGTCCTTATAGTTATCATACCATCGGCTTTAGTATTATACAAATTTATTTTGTAATTCTTTAAAATATCTAAAACTTCACTTTCAGAATAATCCTTTAAACTTGTGCTGACTATGGCATTTTTAGGCTTAACGGCATCTATAAATTCTTGTGAATTAGCTTTTTTAGAACCACTTTTTGAAAGCAACAGTACGTCAGACTCTATACCTCTTTTATAAAAATCTCTTTCATATTTATTTGAAATATTGAAAGGTACTAAAAACGTAACATTGTCTAAAGTCACCTTTATACCATATTTGCCATACTTTCCTGAGCCTATATAATAACATTTATATTTAAGATTTTCAACAGCATTTAATTCTTCATCTTTTAAAATATAGTGTATGCCTACATTATTATTTCTAGCTAAATTCAATATATCTTGTAACTTTTCAGTCACCTTAACATTTTTAGGTATGTAAATATTTTCAACATTTACATTCTTTAATAAATCCGGAATACCTCCAATGGCATAATTTTCAGATGATGTAATAAATATATCATCTATATGCTTTACATTGTAATATTTCATATAGGGAACTATTACCTTTTCACCTGTTGCACTATTTCCATATTTGCCACCATTTATTATGCCAACATAATCTGCATCTCTTATTACTACACATTCAGCTTTACCTGCTGACAAAACATCAATTCTATTATATTCAGTAGGCTTTATACGGCACAGAAAAATACACAACATAATTGGCAAAACATATATTAACTGTCTTGTCAAAACAAATTTGTATAAAAATACAATCAACAAAAGCATTATAACTGTCGTCAACAACGGTACAGCACCTGTGAAATAGTTTGAAAAAGCTGTACCTGTTGTAAATTTACATACTATATCAAAAAAATCAAAAGCCATAATAGCCGGTTTCATAATAATAACTCCCAGAGATGCTGAAAAACAGCCTACAGCTATAGCCAAAAGGCAAATTGGCAACACAAAGCTAACACAAGGAACTATTATCATATTTGAAATAATATCAATAGGATTAAGGGAATAAAAATGGTATGCCGTTATTACCTTGCTTGTCACCCCAATAAAAAATGTAACCATAAAAAGTCTTATAAATTTTCCCTCAATTTTATATTCCTTTATAATTTCAAAAACCATACCTATTGTAAAAACACAGCCAAAGGAATACTGAAATCCAATGTCATAAATATAGTATGGATTAAAAATAAGCAACATCAGGCAGGCAAAAGCCGTTGACCCTATAAGATTATATTTTCTATAAAAAACTTGACCCAACTGCAATACATAAATCATAATTACAGCCCTAATTGTAGATGATGCACAGCCTGTTATGACACAATAAAAAGCCATAAACACAAGCAAAACTGCTGATGCTATTTTTCTGTTAAATCTATTTAGCAAAAACAGTATTATTCCGGCAAAAATAGAAATATGTAATCCTGATATTGCTAAAATATGTGATACTCCTGCACTTCTGTAAAGTTCGTATACATTATCACTTATATCATCTTTATAGCCTAAAACCATAGCCCCTATAATTCCTCTTTTATTTTTTGGAGAAATTCTATATATGATATTATAAAAGTATTTCCTTGTATTATCTATTTTCAAATTAAGGCTATCTTCATCAGTAGAAATGTACTTTATTTTTCCAGACATAGAATAGTCTATTCTTTTAATTTTATAGTAATTATAACTGTCAAAATCAAAAGGATTTTTCTTTGTTTCCGGAGTTTTTAATTTTCCGGTAACCTCTATAACATCTCCTATGTAAAGCCCTTTTTCACCATAAACACATACTCTGCATTTATCATTGTACACTTTGTTGTCACTTTTAATTTCGTCAACATCGACTATATATTTCCCACTTCCGGAATTTACATAACTGGCACTTATTATTTTACCTGTGGCTTGTACTTTTGTATCTGTGTTTACAATTTCAGGCAATAAATCTTTGTCTACATTAATATTCATTATTGCTATTCCAGCAAAAAATCCCAATATAAAAAATATACCTATTATATTTTTATTTAATAATGAATATACTAAAGCTATTGATATAACAAGAAAAAGGACAGTATATGCCCAAGGAGCAAAATACTGTCCATAAAGTAATCCTATTACAAAAAATATCAATACACCGACTATTGGATTTTTCATATTCCCTCTTATCTTATCATAGCTTCATTTCTTGAAAATAACTTACTAAAGTCAATTCCGTCTTTTTTGCTATTTATCTTTTCGCCTTCAATAAGGAACTGTACTTTGTTTACACTATCGAGTTCTGTAAGAGAGTCTACAATAGAATAAACTGTTGTCTGCTTTGTAACATTTGCCAATTTCTTATTTATAAATTCCTTTGAAAGATTTACATAACAAATACCGTCTTCAGTTTTAATATCCTTAATCTGTGTAGATGCCGGAATTGTCTTTTCAAGCATATTCTTTTCAGGTCCAGCAATAAGCTGTTCCACAATTTGGTATTCTAATGAAAGACTTTGCTTTACTTCAATGCTTCTTTGCTCACTGGCAAGACGAGTACCTGTTCTGTCAGCAAAGTACAATTCCACAACCTGCCAATTAGTTTTTTCAGGATTTACAGTAGGATTATTTCTTATAGTTTCTCTGTTAAATTTCCAAGGAGTATCAGTTTGTGGTTCATTTAATGTTATGCCATTTACTGATACATAGACATCTTCAATAAAACTCATATCTGTAAGGGTATACACCATAGCTCCAATACATAAAATTCTGTCACTTGGAGAAAGTTTATTAAAACTAGGCTGTAAGTCAATATAAGCTGTCTTATCTTTATAAGTCTTAGAATTAATGTGAAAATCAGATGGTAAAACCAAAGCTGAATTGTTAAACTTAGGTCCACTGCCAAATTCGTCGACAACTGTATTGAACATTACCCCATCGTCATCAACTAAATTTACAGTCTTTTTTTCAATACCTAAACAGCTTTCAGCAGAATTAACATAATACATATTGTATGAAACTGTTCCTTCTGCCATTTTCACATCTCTAATATAAACAAATATACCAAAAATTATAGCAACAGCAGTTATTGTGATTACAATAGACATAATAGTTTTTTTAATATTCATCTAACCACCCCTTAACTCTGTTGATATTTTAAAGGTAAACGTACAATAAATGTTGCACCCTGACCTTCGCCACTTATAATCTTAACAGAACCATTGTGAAGAACTATTGTAGAATGGGTAATAGCAAGACCCAAGCCTGTTCCTCCAGTTTCTCTATCTCTTGTCTTGTCAATTCTGTAAAATCTTTCAAAAATCTTGCTCTGTTCTTCTTCATCAATACCAATACCGGTATCCTGAACAGTGATGTAACAATTCTGGTGGTCAGCATCAAGGCTAACACTAACCTCTCCACCTACCGGAGTGTATTTAACACCATTTTCAACAAGATTTGAAATAGCCAAACTGAGTTTTACTTCATCAGCATCAATGGTAACTTCCTTTGTAGCATCATAATTAAGAGTAATTTCTTTATTGTCTGCTAAAGGCTTTATTCTCTTTATAATATCTCTAAGCATCTTGTTTACGTCAGTTTCAGCTATATTTAACTTTGCACCGTTGTAATCAAGACGTACAAGAGAAAGCAAGTCATTTACAATATTTGTCATTCTGTCTATTTCAGAATTAATATCCCTTAAAAATTCGCTATACATTTCTGTAGGAACATTTTCCTGTAATAAAATTGACTCTGTAAGAACTTTTATTGAACTTAAAGGTGTTTTAAGTTCGTGAGATACATTAGAAACAAATTCCTGTCTTGATGAATCCATTTGCTCCAATCTAGTGGTCATATTGTTGATAGCCTCACCAAGATGAGCAAATTCATCGTGTCCCTTTGTTTCAATTCTCTGGTGCAACTGCCCTGCTGATATTTTCTGTATAGTAACAGAAATATTTTTTAAAGGCTCCATTATAATTCGAGCCATAACAAAAACCAAAATTATAACTATAATAGCTATAAGTATGGCAATTACCATCCAACGAGCATTAATCTCGCTTAATAATGTATGAATATCGTCAAATGATGTAACCACAAGCACAGCACCTACTTTTTTGGATGCTGAATTTTCAATATATGCAGAGGCATAAACAGCCTTTTCATCTTGTCTTAAATTTGCCTCATCTCTACCAGAAAGAGCTACCAATATTTCCGGCACAAGATAGACCTTACCTGTGGCAGAATTATTTGTATCAGCTACAACATAACCGTTGGAGTCTACAACAATAATTCTAAACCCACCTTCACTGCTTTTATCACTTAATTCAGTAATTAAAGCATCTTTGTTATCAGGAGAAGTAAGGTATCCAGCTTTCTGAATAGACCCAGCTATTTTATTTGCCTGATAAAGAGCCTCTCTCTCGCTTGACTCCTCAAAATATCTACCTAGTGTATGGACCATATAAATTGAGAATATAATAAGTGGAACTATACTCACAAGCAAAATAGCCGTAAAAAGTTTAAATCTAACGGTTTGATACCATCTTATTTTACTGGAAATAGTAACCAACTCCCCATTTAGTGTGAATATACTCTGGTTCACTAGGAACAGCCTCTATTTTTTCTCTTAATCTACGAACATGAACATCTACGGCTCTTACATCTCCCGGATAACCGGCACCCCAAATTGTAGTAAGTAGATTATCTCTGCTATATACCTTACCTGGATTTTTCATAAACAATTCTAATAAATCAAATTCCTTAGCAGTAAGGTTCTTTTCTTTGCCCTTTATGAAACATCTTCTGCTTTCAAGGTCAATTTCCAAATCTCTTGATTTTATAACGTTGCTCTTTGGTTCTTCGTGAGTAACAACTCTCACACTTCTTCTTAATATAGCCTTAATTCTAGCCTTAAGTTCAAGAATATTAAATGGCTTTGTAATATAGTCATCAGCACCATATTCAAGACCCATAATCTTGTCCATATCTTCGCCCTTTGCTGTAACCATAATGATTGGAACATTTGAAAATTCTCTAATCATACGGCATACTTCAAGCCCGTCAATTTTAGGCAACATTACGTCTAAAAGAATAATGGAATAGTTGTTATTTTTAGCAAGATTGAAGGCTTCCTCTCCGTCATATGCCACATCAACTTCCATATTTTCTTGTTCAAGGCTAAACTTTATTCCTTTTACAATTAATTTTTCATCATCAACAACCAAAATTTTGTTTGCCATAATTTCAACCCCTACATTTAATTATTCCTTTTTACACCATTCTATTTTCTGTCATAAAAATATTTTTGTCAACTGTTATTTTAAAATAAAATTAAAAAATCATTTTATCTCTTGAATTAAAATTAAAGTTATTATATAATACATAGGTTGCATTTTTAAGCAAAGGATTAAATAATTTGCTTTGTAAATATTTTTAGGAGAAATTTTATGTATAAAAGACATATTACTATATATATTACCATATTTTCGATAATTTTAACAACATTTTTTTCAAATATTTATGCTCAACCTACTTCTGTAGTTGAAACAACAACAGAGGCTACTACGGAAGAACCGTCAGTTATCAATAACTATGCTGACAGTTCTAAGGTTTTGAATATTGATGCCAGAGGAGCTATTCTTATTGACGCCAATACTGGTGTTACAATTTACGAAAAAAACTCTCACGAAAAGCTCTACCCTGCAAGTATCACAAAGATAATGACAGCTTATCTTGCTTGTAAGTATGGTAAGTTTGATGATACTCTTACAGCATCTCACAATGCTATTTATGGCATAGGTCAAGGCAGTAGTATCATTGGTATAAAAGAAGGCGAACAGATTTCTTTCCTTGACGGTCTTTATGGTATAATGATGGAATCAGCCAATGAAGTTTGTATGATGGTTGCTGAACATATAGACGGTACTGTTGAGAAATTCGTAGAGAGAATGAACAAACAGGCTCAGGACTGGGGTTGTAAGGATACTCATTTTAATAATCCTCACGGTTTCCATGATGTAGACCATTATACTACACCATATGATATGAGTTTAATAGCCTTTAATGCTATTAAAGACGAAAACTTTAGCAAAATTTGGGGAACTGTAGACCATACAATTCCAGCTAATAACAAAAGTCCTCAGAGATTTTTACATAACAAAGACAAAATGCTTAAGCCAACATCTGATTATTACTATCAGTATGCTATTGGTGGTAAAACAGGTTTCCATGACGATGCTAAAAACACTCTTGTAACTTGTGCTGAAAAAGACGGCGTAAAGCTTATATCTGTTGTAATGAAAGCAAATGGTTATAATCAGGCCTATACAGACTCTAAAACATTACTTGACTATGGTTTTTCAGTTTACAAAGATAACAAAGTCTATACTGCCGGAACATACACAGATAAAATTCCTGTATACCAGACATATTTAAGTGAAGATTACAATGTTGGGGAATTAAATGTAACTGTTGCTGGCGATGTAAGTGCTAAACTTCCAAGCTTTGTTTCAGCAAATGATGTAAAAACAAAGGCTGTCATTGATTATGGCAAAGACAACAACGCAAATAAAATATATGCCCCAATAAAAGAAGGCGACAAAGTTGGCACAATGGAATTTACATACAAAGATAAAACCATTGCTACAGCTGATATTACAGCTTCTAACTCTGTAGAATCAAAATCTGATAAACAGCTTGCTGAAATGAAATTAATAAACAATGTTAAATCTGTTTTACATACAATTTTAAATGCTTTAATTTTCATTATTCCAGTTGTAATTATAATTATTATTTTATTAGTTGTAAGAAACAATATTAACAAAAAGAAAAAGAAGAAACGCAGAAAGAAATCCGGTAAGAATTCTTCTTCAAAAAATTCTACAACAAAGAGACATTCATCAAACAGCTCAACTAGTTCAAGACCTAGAAATAGTAGTTCATCAAGAACAAGAAGTGCTGAAGAATTGAGATTGCAAAAAAGAAGACGTGAAATGCAAAGGTCAATGGAGGAAAGACGAAGAAGATCTGAAAACACAGACAGACCTCCTATAAGACGAAGAAGACAGTAATAAAAAAATAAATATTGTACAAAATAAAGGTAGAAGTTGAAAATTGACTTCTACCTTATTTTTTTATTAATTTCTAAAGATTAATACGATGGCTTGTAATATTAGGTCTGAGCACAATATAAAAGCAATGTAATCACTTACAATACTGAAATTTTTATTAATTTAATAAAAAAACTAACTTTAAAACTGCATTTCTATTGATTTTAAAGTAAAAATATAGTATTATGTAAATAGGTAAAATAACTTTACTATAATATTATGGAGGTAGTATATCCCATGGAAAATTTAAACAGACAACTTTTAACAAACGGTTTTAAATTCAACGATGATTTAAAAATCGGTACAAAGAAAACTCTCCCTGAAAAGATAGTTCAGTTCGGTGAAGGTAATTTCCTTCGTGCCTTTGTTGACTATATGTTTGACGAAATTAATGAACAGGGCTTATTTGAAGGTGGTATCACTCTTATCCAGCCTATCCCTGGTGGTGACTTCTTAAGAAACGTTCTTAACGAACAGGAAGGTCTTTACACTCTTATTGCTAGAGGTCGTGAAGATGGCAAGGAAGTTGCAGCTAAAAGACTTATTACTTGCGTAAACAGATGTATCAACCCATATGTTGACCTTGATACATACAACACTTGTGCAAAGAACCCAGAGCTCAGATTCGTAGTTTCTAACACTACTGAAGCTGGTATTTCTTGGAAAGAAGAAGATATGGTTACTGACCAGCCACAGGACTCTTTCCCTGCTAAGGTTTGTAACTTCTTATATGTAAGATTTAAGGAATTCAATGGTGATATGAACAAGGGTCTTGTATTTATCCCTTGCGAACTTATTGATGATAACGGTAAGACATTAAAGAAGTATGTTCTTCAGCATGCTGCTAACTGGAAGTTAGGCGACGAATTCATCAACTGGATTGAAAACGCTTGTATCTTCACTAGCACACTTGTTGATAGAATTGTTACTGGTTACCCTCGTGAAGAAGCTGAAGCATTATGCGAACAGTTTGGTTACAAGGATAATGCTATTGACACAAGTGAAATCTTCCACACTTGGGTTATCGAAGGTCCTGCTGAACTTGAAAAGGAACTTCCATTCCCTAAGGCTGGTCTTAAGGTTATCTTTACTCCAGATGTAAAGCCATACAAGAAGAGAAAGGTTAGAATTCTTAACGGTGCTCACACTTGCTCTGTACTTGGTGCTTTCCTTGCTGGTCACAACTTAGTTGGCGAATTAATGGCAGACAAGATGTTCTACAAGTATCTTGAAGATGCTCTTAACAACGAAATTATCCCTGCTATCGTTAGCCCAGAACTTACTCTTGAAGACCTTAAGGGCTTTGCTGATGCTGTATTTGATAGATTCCAGAATCCATTCATTAAGCATAAGCTTTTAGACATTTCTTTAAATTCTACTTCTAAGTGGGAAGCTCGTGTACTTCACACTATTAACGAATACTATGCACAGAAGAAGGAACTTCCTAAGATTCTTACTTTCTCATTTGCTGCATACCTTGCATTCTACAGAGGTACTGAAATTAGAGAAGGTGCTTTAATCGGTAAGAGAGGCGACGAAGAATACTTAATCAAGGATGCTCCAGAAGTTCTTGAATTCTACAAGAATGCTTGGACAGGCGTTGATGTTACTGACAAGGCTCAGGTTGCTGAACTCGTTACTAAGGTTTGTGCAAACAAAGACTTCTGGCTTGGTGAAGACCTTAATACTGAATTAGGTAACTTCCCTGAAGTTGTTGCAGACCACTTATACAATATCTTAAACAACGGTGTTGTTTCTGAAGTTGAAAAGGTTTTAGCATAATTAAATAAATTCGGAGGAAAATATGGATACAAACAATGCTATTAAGATAAACGATAATGATAACGTTGTTGTAGCCCTTCGTAATATTACTGCTGGCGAAGAAATCTTCGGTGTAAAAGCAGTTGACAATATCGACAGGGGCCATAAAATGGCCCTTGTTGACATTAAAGAAGGGGAAAACATCATTAAGTATGGCTATCCAATCGGTCATGCTACACAGGATATTAAGGCTGGTGAATGGGTACATTCTCACAATGTAAAGACTAACCTTAGTTCTACACTTGAATACACTTACAATCCAAAGCTCAAGGATATTCCTGTTACTAGAAAAGATACTTTTATGGGCTATGTTCGTAAAAATGGTGAAGTTGGTATCAGAAATGAAATTTGGGTTGTTAATACTGTTGGTTGTGTAAATGGTGTTTCTAATGCTATTGTTGCTGAAGCTAACAAGCGTTTTGGTGGCAGAGTTGACGGTATTTATAACTTCGTTCACCCATATGGCTGTTCTCAGCTTGGTGAAGACCACGAAAATACTCAGAAACTCTTAAAGGGTATGGTAAATCACCCTAATGCTGCCGGTGTTTTAGTTCTTAGTTTAGGTTGCGAAAACAACAACCTTAATGAATTTAAAAAGGTTCTTGGCGAATGGGACGACGAAAGAGTTAAGTTCTTAGTTGTTCAGGACCACGAAGACGAAATTGAAGCTGCTATGGAAGAAATGGGCAAACTTGTTGAATATGCTGAACAGTTTAAGCAGGAAGAATGTCCAGTATCTAAGTTAGTTATTGGTCTTAAATGTGGTGGTTCTGACGGTTTATCTGGTATTACTGCTAACCCTCTTATCGGTAGAATTTCTGATATTATGGTTGCTAACGGTGGTAAGACAGTTCTTTCAGAAGTACCGGAAATGTTCGGTGCTGAAACTATGCTTATGGATAGATGTAAAACTCCTGAGCTTTTCCAGCAGACAGTTGACCTTATTAACAACTTTAAGGAATATTTCCTTAGCCATGGCGAACCTGTAGGCGAAAATCCATCTCCTGGTAACAAAAAAGGTGGTATCACAACTCTTGAAGATAAGTCACTTGGCTGTACTCAAAAGGGTGGTACTTCAAATGTTATGGGCGTATTAAAGTACGGCGAAAAGGCTGTTGCTGATGGTCTTTCTCTTTTACAGGGTCCTGGTAACGACATCGTAGCTATCAGTGGTATGATGGCATCAGGTTGCCACGTTATCTTATTCTCAACAGGTAGAGGTACTCCAGTTGGTTCACCTGTTCCTACTGTTAAAATTGCAACTAATACTCCACTTGCTGAAAGAAAGTCTAACTGGATTGACTGGAATGCTGGTAGATTAGTTGAAGACAAGAAGATGGACGAGTATGCAGAAGAATTCTTCAAGTATATCCTTGATGTTGCTTCTGACAGAAAGAAAACTAAAAATGAAATTAATGGATATAGAGAAATCGCTATCTTTAAGAATGGTGTAACTTTATAATACATTTATATAAAAATCTAATTTATTTTTTGGAGGACACAAAAAAATGGGTTTTATTGATGAAAATTTCTTATTAAAAACTGAAACTGCAAAGAAGTTATTTAACGACTATGCAAAGAACGAGCCTATTTATGATTTCCATTGTCACTTAAATCCACAGGAAATTTATGAAAACAAGAACTTTGAAGATATTTCTGATGTATGGCTTGGTGGCGACCACTACAAGTGGAGAGCTATGCGTTCTTTAGGTGTACCTGAAGAAGAAATTACTGGCAAGAATGCTGACAAGCTTAACAAGTTTGTAAAGTGGGCTGAAACTATTCAGTATGCTATTGGCAATCCACTTTACCACTGGACTCACCTTGAACTTCAGAGATACTTCGGTATTTACGAACCTTTAACAAAGGACAATGCCGTTGAAATTCATGACAAGATTAACGAAATGCTTGCTAAGCCTGAATTTAAGGTAAGAGAACTCATCAAGCGTTCTAATGTTAAGGCTATTAACACAACTGATGACCCTGCTGATTCACTTGAATGGCACAAGAAACTTGCAGCTGAAGAAACTGCATTCAAGGTATACCCAGCTTGGAGACCAGATAAGGCTCTTAACATTGATGCTCCAACATATGCTGATTACATCAAGACTCTTGGTGCTACAGAAAACACTGAAATCAAGACTTTTGCTGACTTAAAAGCTGTTCTCGTTAAGAGAGCTGATTTATTCGATTCTCTTGGCTGTAAGGCATCTGACCACGCATTTACTTACCTTCCATTTAGAAAGGCTGACGAAGCTGAAATCGATTCTATTATCGCATCTGCTCTTGCTGGTAACAAGCCAAGCGTAGAAGATTGTGAAAAGTATAGAACTATGCTTATGTTATTCTTAGGCGAAATGTACGCTGATAGAAACTGGGCTATGGAAATTCACTTAAACATCAAGAGAGATAACAACACTAGAAGATTTGAACAGATGGGCCCTGATACTGGTTTCGACTGTATCTCTGACTGGTCAACTGTTGAAGGTTTAACAGGTCTTTTAGACGCTCTTGACTACAACAATAAGTTACCTAAGACTTTATTATTCGCTGGTAACCCTGCTGATAATCAGGTATTCGGTACAATCCTCGGCTGTTTCCAGGGACCTGAAGCTGCATCAAAGATTCAGTTCGGTACTGCTTGGTGGTTCAATGACAACAAGGACGGTATGGAAGCTCAGATTAAGGCACTTGGTAACTTAGGTGTACTTGGTAAATTCGTTGGTATGCTTACTGACTCAAGAAGTTTCTTATCTTACCCAAGACATGAATACTTCAGAAGAATTCTTTGTAACATCATCGGTGAATGGATTGAAAATGGCGAATATGCTAATGACATCGAATTTGCTGGTAAGTTAGTTTCTGATATTTGCTACGGTAATGCAGCTAAATATTTCAACTTAGATAAGTAATTTTATTTTATCAATAGGGTAGGTTTTTTAACCTGCCCTATTTTTTTATAATGAACCGAAAGATAAATCGGACATACGAAGTATGGCTTTCAACGAAGTTGAAAGTTCTGACCAATGAATCGGAAAGATTAATCCGATGGCTAGTTTACTAGCCACATTTTGCATAGCAAAATGTTCTGAACATTGAATCGGAAAGATTAATCCAATAACTTGCCTATCAAGCCACAAATTAACAATGTAAATTATTTTAAATTGCAAATTTTCTCACTTGCTGTATAATAGTATATAGGAGATGATTATTTGGAAATTAAAATCATAGATAGAAAATTTTCTATTTGTAAGGTTGAGAACTACAACACCATAAATATAAATGATGAATATGTATTCATCGGTAAAACTGATGAAGAAAATTCCCTTGTGTGTGAAACAAACAAAGTTCCCAATAATGCAACCCACATTGATAAAGGTTGGAAAGCCTTTAGAATACATAGTGTTTTAGACTTTTCTCTTATTGGAATACTTTCTAAAATCTCTACTTTACTGGCAGAAAACAAAATAGGAATATTTGCTATTTCTACCTATAACACAGATTATATATTAACTAAAGAAGAAAACTTTCAAAAAGCTATAGATATTTTAGAAAAAAATAACTATAAAATTATAAAATAATATGGAGAAAATATGAAAATATTTGAAATTGATTACCGAACATCTGACCTTGTTGGATATTTAGTTAATCTATAGGAAGAAACTGTAAAATCCACGCATAAATTTTTGTCAGATGATGAAATTCAACAAATAAAAAATATATTCCAGAAGCATTAAACAATATTCCACATTTAATTGTTGCTAAAGATGATTTTGACACCCCTATGGGTCTTATGGGAATTGCTGAAAATAAATTGGAAATGTTATTTGTAGCAGATAATGAAAGAGGAAAAGGCATAGGAAAAGCATTAATTAAATATGGCATATCAAATTATAATATTAATGAATTGACTGTAAATGAACAAAAACCCTCTTGCCAAAGAATTTTATGAGCATATGGGATTTAGAGTTTATAAAAGAACAGATTTAGATGAACAAGGGACCCAATATCCTATACTATATATGAATCGAGAGGTAAATGAGTAATAATAATGCCTTTTGAAGATTATAATTTCAATTTAAAGGAGAAGGAATACAAATGAAAAATATGTCTAAAACGGCTATAATATATGCAATATTAGCAGCAGCCTTATATGCTGTAAACATACCTTTATCTAAATTGCTTTTAAATCATATACCGCCAACATTAATGGCCGGATTTTTATATTTAGGTGCTGGTATAGGTATGTTTTTGCTTTCTATAATACACAAAGAAAACGATGAAACACAAAAATTAACCAAAGCTGAATTGCTCTACACTTTAGGAATGATAGTTTTGGATATTGCAGCACCTATTTTCTTAATGTTTGGCTTAACAATGACAAATTCAGCTAATGCCTCACTTTTAAACAACTTTGAAATTGTAGCTACATCAATTATAGCTTTAGTTTGTTTTAAAGAAATTATATCTCCAAAATTATGGACCGCAATATTATTTATAACTGTATCTACAATTATACTTTCATTTGAGGATATGTCAGCCTTTGCATTTTCAAAGGGTTCACTCCTTATCCTCTGTGCCTGTGTATGTTGGGGTTTTGAAAACAACTGTACCAGAAAATTATCTAGTAAGAGTTCTACAGAAATTGTTGTCTTAAAAGGCTTATTTTCAGGTATGGGTTCTCTCATAATAGGTTTAATAATAAGAGAAAGTTTACCTAACATTAAATTTATACTTATTACATTAATTTTGGGATTTGTTTCTTACGGATTAAGTATTAAATTCTATATTATGGCACAAAAATACCTTGGGGCAGCAAAAACAAGTGCATATTATGCTATTTCGCCATTTTTAGGGGTTATTTTCTCTTTTGCATTATTTGGTACTGCAATAGAAATAAACTTCTATATCGCCCTTGTATTAATGATTATAGGTACAGTATTGGTAACTCATGATACAATACAGTTACAACATTCTCACGAGCATATACACATACATACTCATATGCACACTCATAGTAATGGCGTAACTCATTGTCATGAGCATAGTCACACTCATTCTCATCTTCATATACATAATAGCAATACTGAAGAACACAGCCACACACATAAAATTGAAAACTTACCTATACATAATCATATACACACAATGTAAAAAACACATCCAAAAGAGATTTAATTCTCCTTTGGAGGTGTTCTATTTACTAAGGAATTAATTTTCTTAGTTCTTGTAAACTCTGATTATTGAAGAAATTTCATTAATCATTGACATACCATTGAAAATTGTTATAGCATCTCTGAAGTTCTTTTCAAGAACTAAGTCAGTAATAACAACTAATTCAGCAAGTCCATTTTTCTTAGTTTTCTGAATAACTCTATCAATACCAACATCGTTATTACCAAGAACACTAGCTACACTTGCAAGAACACCTGGCTTATCAGAAACCTGCATTCTGAGGAAGTATTTGCACTTTGTATCTTCTATATTCTTAATTGGAATAGACTTGTAGCAAGTGCAACCAATTCTTGCTGTACAGTTGTGTATAATATTTCTAGCTGAGTCAATAACATCACCCATAATCGCACTAGCAGTTGGGAGTTCTCCAGCACCTCTACCCATAAACATAGCATCATCAACAGCATCGCCATGAACAAAAACAGCGTTAAATGAATCATTAACTGTAGCTAATGGGTGATTTGATGATATAAGCATAGGATGAACCATAACTTCAATGCCATTACCGTCATTTCTTGCAACACCTAAAAGCTTAATTGTGCAATCCATATCCTTTGCATACTTAATATCCTTTGATGTAATCTTTGTTATACCTTCTGTAGCTACATCATCAAAAGTAACTCTTGTATTAAAGGCAATAGATGCCATAATAGCCATCTTTCTGGCAGCATCATAACCTTCAATATCAGCTGTAGGGTCGGCTTCTGCATATCCTAAATCCTGAGCAATTTTTAATGCTTCATCAAAGTCCATACCCTCTTTAGTCATTTTAGTTAAAATAAAATTAGTAGTACCGTTTACAATACCCATAATTTCAGAAATATAGTTACCGGCTAAACACTGCTTTAATGGTCTTATAATTGGAATAGCACCTGCTACAGCTGCTTCAAAAAGTAAATCACAGCCATTTTCCTTTGCTAATTCCATAAGTGCATGACCCTTTGACGCAATTAAGTCCTTATTTGCTGTAACAATATTCTTCTTAGCCTTTAAAGCCTGTGTAATATATGTGTTTGCAGGTTCAATTCCACCCATTACTTCTACTACAATATTAATAGAATCATCATTTAAAATGTCATCAAAATTGTCAGTAAGGTACGCTGAGTCAATTCCTTCTCTAGTTTTATTCTTATTTCTTACTAAGATTTTAGCAATTTCAATATTAGCTCCAACCTTGTGAATCATTTCATCAGCCTGTTTGTTAATGAGCTTATATACACCTGTTCCAACAGTACCTGCCCCTAATATAGCAACTCTAATTTTATCCATTTTTATCCTCCTTAGTAAATTTATTTTCTATAGAATACCACACAAATACTATAAAAACAAGGTTAAGTTTAAAAGTATTTGATATAAAACTTCCAATAAGAGATTTTTAAGTAATACAAAAGGCAACCATTTCTGCAAATTAGAAACAGTTGCCTATTCTATGTTATATTTGGAATTAAATTTCACTCATAACATCCTGCATATCGTAGATACCAGGCTTTTTACCCTTTATAAACTTAGCAGCCTTTACAGCACCTACTGCAAAAACTTCCTTACTATGGGCAGAATGAGTAAATTCGATAACTTCGTCCTGTCCTGCAAAAATAACTTCGTGGTCACCAACAATAGTACCACCTCTTACAGCAGAAAGACCAAGTTCTTTTCTATCTCTTTTCTGTCTTACCTGACTTCTATCATAGACATATTCAAGGTCGCCACCAACACCTTCGTTTACAGCATCTGCAAGGAGAATTGCTGTACCACTTGGAGCATCAATCTTCTGATTGTGATGACGTTCTACAATTTCAACATCAAAGCCAGCCTGATATAAAACATCAGAATACTTCTTTAAAATTGTAGCAATAAGGTTAATACCAAGACTCATATTAGCAGACTTAAACATAGCAACCTTTTCAGATGCCTTTTTAAGCATATCCATTGTTTCATCAGAAAGACCAGTTGTACAAATAACAGCTGGAATATTCTTTTCTACTGCGTAATCAATAACAGCTGGAACAGCACTTGCAGTAGTAAAATCAATAATAGCATCTGCTTCTACATTACAGTCCTTTATATCAGTAAAAACAGGGAAAGGAGCATTTGCACCAGCAATATCAATACCTGCAACTATTTCTGCATCAGCATCTTTATTAACTAAATCACAAATAACCTTACCCATTTTACCGTTACATCCGTGCATTATAATTTTTACCAATCTGTACACATCCTTTTCATAGGTAAAAGTTGTATTAAAGAATACCGAAATCCTTCATAGCCTTTTCAAGACCAGCCTTGTTACAATCTTCCATTTCACAAAGTGGAGAACGGTAACCACCAGCATTCATACCCATCATATTAAGGGCAGCCTTTACTGGAATAGGATTTACTTCGCTAAATAAAGCATTTACTAATGGAATAGCCTTTACCTGCATTTCAGCAGCCTTTGCTACATCGCCATTGAGGAAAGACATAACCATATCGTGAGTATACTTAGGTGCTACATTAGATAAAACAGAAATAACACCCTTACCACCTAAAGATAAAAGTGGAGTAATCTGGTCATCATTACCAGAGTAAATAGCAATCTTATCGCCACAAAGATTAGCAATCTTAGCAACCTGAGAAAGGTCACCACTTGCTTCCTTAATAGCTACAACATTATCAATTTTAGCAATTTCTGCAACAGTTTCAGGCTTAATATTAAGACCTGTTCTACCTGCAACAGAATAAACAATAACAGGAATATTAACACTACCTGCCATAGCTTCATAATATTTAACAAGACCCTTCTGAGTAGTCTTGTTGTAGTATGGAGTTACAATCAAAAGACCGTCAGCACCAACTTCTTCGCATTTCTTACAAAGCTGAACACCATGAGCAGTATCATTACTACCAGCACCAGCAATAACTGGAATTCTCTTATTAATAACATCAACTGCAAACTTAACAACACTAATCTGTTCTTCATCAGTAAGTGTAGAGGCCTCGCCTGTTGTACCACAAATAATAATTGCGTCTGTTCCATTTTCTACCTGATATTCAAGCATATTTCTAAGTGAGTCATAGTTTACACTGCCATCAGCATTAAATGGAGTAACAATAGCAACACCTGCACCTGTAAAAAGTAAAGTCTTTGCCATTTATATCAATTCCCTTCTATATTCAATGCCGGAATTGACCATTTTTATCAATTCCGACACAATCATCAATTTACAAAATTAGTCCATGTAACCTTTTGCTGTAAGAAGTTCAGCAAGAAGAACAGCACCACCTGCTGCACCACGGAGAGTATTGTGGCTCATAGAAACCATCTTGTAATCGTACTGGTTAGATTCTCTAAGACGACCACAAGAAATAGCCATACCACCATCAATTTCACGAGCAGTCTTAATCTGTGGCTGGTCAGGCTGGTCCTTTTCAGTATAAACATGGATGAACTGCTTTGGTGCGTGAGGAAGGTTAAGCTTCTGTGGTTCACCAGAGTAGTCTGCCCACATCTTTTCAATTTCTTCTACAGATGGCTTATTTACGCCGTCCTTGAATGAGAAGAAGATAGCAGCTGTGTGACCGTTTGATACAGGCACTCTATAAGTCTGACATTCAATAGAAAGTTCATTAGAAGGTACAATTTCCTTACCTTCAATCTTACCAAGAACCTTGTTAGGTTCTACTTCAGACTTCATTTCTTCGCCACCGATATATGGAATAAGGTTATCTACCATTTCTGGCCAAGTTTCGAAAGTCTTACCAGCACCTGAAATTGCCTGATAAGTTGTAACTAAAGCATGGTCAATAGGATACTTCATATTAATAACAGCCATAGCTGGAAGATAAGACTGTAAAGAACAGTTAGACTTAACAGCAATGAAGCCTCTCTTTGTACCAAGTCTTTCCTTCTGAGCTGGAATAATTTCAAGATGCTGAGGATTGATTTCAGGAATAATCATAGGAACATCTGGAGTATGTCTATGAGCTGAGTTGTTTGAAACAACTGGGCATTCAGCCTTTGCATAACGTTCCTCAAGAGCCTTGATTTCATCCTTCTTCATATCTACAGCACAGAATACGAAGTCAACTTCCTTAGCAATCTTTTCAACATCATCAGTTGCATTCATAACAACCATATCTGCTACGCTTGCTGGAATTTCTTCGTCCATACACCACTTTGCACCTACTGCATCCTTGTATGCCTTACCTGCACTTCTTGGAGATGCTGCAAGAACCTTGATATTGTACCATGGGTGGTCGTGAAGAAGAGTGATAAATCTCTGACCTACCATACCAGTTGCACCAATAATACCTACATTGTACTTTTCCTTTTTCATTTTCCTCTCTCCTATATTATATATTTTATTTAATAATAAGTGCTTAATCTGTATAAAAAAACAGACCGTCTTGAGCGGTCTGTGCGAATTCTTAACACAGATAGCGCTCCACTAAAGGCTACCTCGCCTACATAGTGACAGTCACAGGGCTATTAGCCACAGCAACCAGAACTACATCTACAGAAAAAATGCAATTCTTCGGCAACATTTCCTTTCTACTTACCTCAACCGTTTCTGTCCGTCAGTAAATCTACTAATAAACATCGCACCTCTATCTTATTACTTACTTTTAATATACCACTATATATCTTCCTTGTCAATGCTGTAAAATATTTTTGTTGAATTTGGGCAAACTTTTAAAGAAGGAGTGAAAAATATATGGAAAAGAAGAAAAAAATTACACCTGAATATATTATGAAGTGTGAAGTGGCAAAAGAAATAGGTTTGTGGGATAAAATAGAAAAATTAGGTTGGAAAAGTCTTACTTCGAGGGAAAGTGGCAGATTAGGTGGAGAGATAGCTAAGAGGAAACGCAAAAAAGAAGAAAAATAGAAAAATAGGCAAACCTTTAAAAGGCTTGCCTATAATTATTTCTTATTTTACAACAACATTTTTGCAGTTTGTCTGCTTAACCATTTCGCTGTTTGACTTATTATTCTTATTAATACAGTTAGTAAATGTAATATCTTCGCTATTTTCTACTTCAAAAGCTGGACCATTTACGCCAACAACTGTAACATTATTGAACTTAATACCTCTTGTGTTTGTAAGTACAAAGCCCTTTTCCTTAACAGGCTGAACACCAACATACATAGCAGGTTCGCCTTCAATAGCATTATCTGCAATAGAGATATATACATTTTCAAATGTACAATCTTCAACATACATTTCAGCTAAGCCAAAGAAGTGACCGGCAGAAGCATTTACATCCTTACAAGTCATATTAGAGAAGTGTAAACGTCTGAATACTGGAGTATCCTTTGTAACAGGTGCTGGATTCTTATCAACAACATCTGGGTCCATACCTCTTGGTCCCCACATATAGTAAAGGTTTGCAATGAATGGACAAAGTACATTTTCCATAATTACATTGTCTACTCTAATATCCTGAACAGCACCACCTCTGTATCTTCTTGACTTAAGTCTGATACCTCTGTCTGTATTAGTGAATACACAGTTACTAATAGTAACATTTTCTACTGAACCACTCATTTCAGAACCGATAACAACACCACCATGACCATGAACCATAGTACAGTTTGTGATTGTAATGTTCTTACAAGGAACTCTTTCAGCAGTACCTTCTGTACCAGCCTTAATAGCAATACAGTCATCACCTACGTCAACGTGACAGTTGCTGATATGAATATTTGAGCAAGATTCTGGGTCAATACCATCTGTATTTGGTGAATCATATGGGTTATTGATAGTTACGTTATCAATAGTTACGTTATCACAAAGTATAGTATTGATTGTCCAACTTGGAGAATTTGTAAGAGTTACACCCTGAATAAGTACATTCTTACATTCGTAAGGAGCAATCATCTTTGGTCTTGGATACTTATTTTCCTTAGCTCTAAAAATCTTCCACCAGAAAGCACCCTGTCCATCAAGAGTACCTCTACCAGTGATAGAAATATTTTCGCAGTTATCTGCATTAATAAGAGATGCGTAGCAATCCTGCTTAACACCTTCCCAACGAGAAGTAACTACTGGGTATTCTTCAATATCATTTGAGAATAATAAAGTAGCACCGGCTTCAAGATTAAGATTTATATTACTCTTTAAGAAAATAGGACCTGTTAAATATGTACCAGCAGGAACAAAAACAGTACCTCCACCATTTTCAGCACATTTATCAACAGCAGTTTTAATAGCAGCAGTACAAGAAGTTTTAGCATCTGCAACTGCACCGCAATCAAGTATATTAATAATTGCCATTTTATACCTCCGTTTTTAGCATAATCTATATATTACACCAAAATTATAACATAGCTATAGGATATATTCAACAACTTTAATTATTTTTTCACAATTTATTTATCCAATCATAACAAGAACCAAACCACTGATGATGTCCTTCACATTCTTTGTACTCAACATCTTCATCAAACATTTTATAAACTTTTTTAGCTCTGTCAACCTGTTCTCTTACACCAATAAGTCCTCTGTCACCATTAAGACTATCTTCTGTTCCTACCTCAATATATAAAGGTCTAGGAGCTACGAGAGCAGCCATATCGCCCATATCTACTCTGTTCCAAAGTTTTGGTATGAAATTACAGCCACACTTGTTTGTAAACAACAATGTGTCCTTAAAGCTATGGAAATAACAACTTGAAGCTACATACTTAACTCTTTTGTCTAAAATTCCAAGCCATAATCCACTAAAGCCTCCACCTGAAAAACCTACTACACCTAATTTCTTTACAGAATCTTCTTTTTCTATGTAGTCTACAAGACACATAAGTTCATAAACAATAATACCCTGTAATGACATTCCTAAACTGATTAATGCAAAATTCAATTCATCACAATCTGATTTTTGTATATCATCGTAAACGCCAAGTCTGCGTTCACCAGAGCCTAAAAGGTCTGGAATATAAACTGTATATCCCATTTTCATTAAATCTAAAGCATAGCTATAAACCATTTCATTTTTTTCTGAAGAAATAAGACCCTCTTTTCCGTTACAGCCATGACCATGAAGTGCAATAATATTTTTACCATTACCTTTCTTTGGTGTCATTACGTAAAAAGGCATTTCCAAACTAGGCATAGTAGAAATTTTAACTTTTTCCAATATGTAATCTTTGTATTCATTTTTTTCTATTTTTCTAAAGCTTAATTTATTTTTAGGAAAGTTTTCAAATCCCAAACCTTTTTTTAATCTAGGAATAACAGCCTCTTTCCACTTCTGGAAATCCTTTATTGTTTCTCCTTTAAATTTATACTTATCACCATTTTTATTAATATATTTTCTAATAAAATCAAATCCGTTATATCTGTTATTCATAATAACACCTCGTATAAAATTTATATTAATTATTATCCAAATGACATTATAATACACATTCCCCAAATATCAAGTGAAATTTCCGTAAAATTATATTAAAATTAAGTGGAAATTCTTTCAAAAAAATAGAAGACCTTTATTTCAAGGTCTTCCTTAATTTAAAAAGATAAATTTGTCTTAACACAAGTAGTATAATCGTACCAAATATTACACCTGAAAAGTCAAGCCATACATCTGTTACCTTGCTACTTCTTCCTATAGGAAACAACTGTATTGTTTCATCTACAAGAGCCACTAATAAGCCCACAAAAAACGGAACCCATATATATTGTTTCATTTTCTTTAAAAATAAAGCAGTATCAATGCTTAAAAGCATTCCTAGAGCTGTAAACTCTGTAAAATGAGCCAATTTTCTAACAATATGTTCTGTTATATCTGTACTCACACCTATGCGTGCAAATAACTGCATTATTTCATAAAGAACCCCCTGACTTATGTCAGAGGATTCTTCGCCATTTTGTGATGAGTTCCACCATATAAAACCTATTACAAAAACTGTAAGAATTATAAATAAATACTTATACCAATTTCTTTTCATAATTATAAGAATGGTTCAAAAATAGGCTTTAATGTTTCAATATCAGAAAGTGAGAGAGAAGAAAGGCAGTTTGACTGGAATTCTTTTCTTTCATCTGCTGAAAGACTATAGTACATCTGCTTAGCTGTTGAAATATCTGAAAGTACATCGTAACTTGGGTCAGCATAGTATGCTTCCATAGCACTTAAAATATACTGTGCTACTTCCTTCTGTTCAGCTGTTGAGCAATAAGGAATAAGATAACTCTTAGTATCTCTTATAATATTTTTAAGCGCCTTCTGTTCCTTTGCAGTAAGTTCAATAGTTGCAGTTGTAGTAGTTTCTGTAGTAGTTTCTACCTTTGAAGTAGTAGTTTCTGTCTTACCACTTGTAGTAGTTTCTGTTGTTGCTTCAGTAGTAGTTGTTGAAGTTGTTCCAGTTGATGAGCTACCACCTGAACTAGAACCACCACTACTTGAACCACCGCCACCACCACTTGAACTTGTGTTCTTTGTAGTAGTTTCTGTTGAATCAGTTGTAGTAGTTTCTGTAACAGTTTCGCCCTTAGCATTTGTAACAACTTCAGTCTTTGTTGTTACTTCTGTAGAAGTTTCAGAATTATTTGTACCGATATACTTAGCAAGAGCTAAACAAACTTCACCTCTTGTAATATTGTCAGTTGCTCTGAAAGTTTCATTCTTTTCAAGTGAAAAAGCACCTGCTGAAATTGCTCTCTTTACATAAGATTCAGCCCACTGTGATACTTCATCAGTAATCTTAATATCGTCCTTAACTTCTGTAGGAAGTTTTGCTGCCTGTGCAAGAACAACACAAGTCTGCTGACGAGTAAAGTTATCCTTTGGTCTGAAAGTATTATCGCCAAAACCATTAATATAGCCATTACTTTGAGCAATTCTTACATCATTGTAATACCAAGCATCGTTTTCATTATTATCTGCAAAGTTCTTTACAGTCTTTAATTTTTCTTCATCAGCCTTATAACCAAAAACCTGATTAAAAATTCTAGTTAATTCAGCTCTTGTAATGTTGCCATCAGGCTTAAAAGTACCATCTTCATAACCCTTAATGTAACCAGCTTCATACATTTTAACAATAGCCTGACCTTCAGCTGTACTTTCATTTACATCTGAAAAGCCTGTTTTTGAAGTTGTATCAGCTGCAAAAACATTAACACTAGATACACAAGCTACAGCTAATGCACCAGCTAAAATTCTTTTTAAATTCATAAAAACCTCCTAAAATTCTTTATAATTGAAAGAGATTGCCTACAAGACAATCTCCCCAATTTATATTATATCATTATATACAAAACTAATTATTTTGCTACAGCAGCAGCGTATAATTCAGCAACAACTGTGTTTGCACCAGTTGTAACAGAAACCTTGTCACCAAGAGCATTTCTTACGTCCTGAATAGTCTTTGTATCATAGTTTCTTAATAAATCAACAAGTGTGCTAAAGTTAGGGTCTGTACTCTGACCTACAGCGAATGAACCTAAACCATTTTCAGTTTCCATAGAAACACCGTACTTACTGCTATAAATAGCATAAGTATCATCAGCAGCCTGAGCATACTGTTCTTCTGTAATTTCACCATTACCTGGGAAAGCCTTAAGAGCTAAAGCATAAAGCTGTTCAACCTCATCAGCAGTAAGAGTCAACTGTCCAGCACCATTCTTTGTAATAATTTTACCCATTTCTTCAAAAGCATCAACTCTTGCCTTTGTTGTTGCATCCATAGTGGCATATTTTTCATCTACTGGCTTATTAATAAGACCACAGTTTTCAGGTGAAACAGGGTTAATAGCCTTTAACGCATAAGCTAAAACAGCCCAACCATCTTCTGAAGTAAGGTATACATCGCCCTTGTTAGCACTTGTAAAGTATACCTTGTTAATGTTTGTTGCAAGTGTATCAATAGCCTTTGGCTTGCTAACTGCAAGATTCTTAGCTGTCTTAAGAACGTCTAAAAGAGTGTCATTGCTAACAGCTGCTACCTGACTATTCTTGTCAGTGTATGTATTGTCATAAGCCTTTGTATTGTCAAGTTCAATATCACTAATAAGGTTAGTAACTGTACCCTCACCCTTACCAGCTTCGCTATAAATTCTCAAGTTTACAATTTCGTCAAACTTCTTTTCTGGCTGAAGAACATAATCCATAATTCTCTGAGCATCTGCTGCAGTTACCTTATTATCTGTAGAGCTCCAAGCACCATCGAAGTCACCATTTGCAATTTCAGTACCCTGATTTGCAGAATTAAGAACCTGTACTGCATCGCCTGCTGTAAGTGTGCCAGAAGCATCAACATCACCAGATTCTCTAGGTGTTACTGCAAAAGCTGATGTAGTAGTCATAGCCATAGCCATTAAAACTGCTGCAAAACTAACGATTTTCTTTTTCATAATTTTATATTCCTCCTTAAAATTAATAACCTTCTACTTACATTATATCTACTTTTTTTCATTATAAAGACTTAAATAATAAGCCTTTTTTAATCTTTTTTCTTTTTCATATGAAGACTTCATTGTATCACAAATGCTTGTATCAGCACCCATAGCAGTAAGCTTTTCTCTTAACTGGCTTATTTCAGCATCAACAGCAGAATCAGCCTGACTTTCTAAAGAAGCAAGCTCGCCCATATACTGTGAAGCCAAAGATGATGCACTAGCTCCATTTTTGCGAGCTGCCTTTGCCTCATCAATTACATTACCAATCTGTCCCAAATAATTAGCTTTTAATTTATACAAGCTAACGGTATATTGACCTACCACACTTGACACACTATCTTCTCCATTATTCACATCAGAACCCTTATTTGCTGACGTTGTATTTGATTTACTCTGAGAATTTTCATTGCCAGAAGTATTACCACTACTTGCCTGATTATCAGAACTAGAAGAACTTTGAATTTCTTGTGAAGCTCCACTTTCTTCAATAATCTTTGCTATAGCCTCATCAGCAGTTATTTTTCCCTTTCTTATATCCTCCTCCTCTTGTGGAGTAAAATCTCGGATAGCGGGAGCATTATATTCCTCAAGTGTTTTCTGTACTTCTGTTTTGGTATCATCCATTTGTTTCTGAATATCAACCTTACTGTACTTTGATGCGTCAATAACTGCCGAGATATTATCTCTTTGAGTTACTGCAACAGCAATACACACGAGGATAAGGAAAAAAAGAATAACCAAAAAGACCTTTAAGCCTATGTGTTTTTTATTTGTTTTTTTTCTCAAACAAATCCCCTTTCTTCCTATTTTTAAATATACAACAACAGGTTATTAAGTGGTAAATGTCCTCCGAATAGAGCTACAATCCTACAAAAACATACGACTGCATATACACACACTCATTCAAAATTATACACTTAGCCCACTATAGATTATATCATACCCTATTTTATTGATTTTGTCAACAAAATCTTGACCAAGTTTTTTCTCGATGGTACTAAAAGCTTTGCCCAAATTAGGACATCTCTTATCAAGATTATGACAATCAGACCCTAAAAGTTGAACCTTTCCTTCTCTTATCATATTAAGAGCTTTGGATTTTGTAAAAAATCCATTTATATACTCACCATTCATTTGAACTAAAGGTCCAAGGGATAATAATTCATTTATATAATTTGTACCCTTTTGGAAATCAATAAATCTTTCTATATGTGCAATAATAACTTTAAGTTTTCTGTCATACATAAGACTTTCCACTTCTCTTAAAATTTTATCATTCCACTTAGAAAAAGGCATTTCCAATAACAGATATTCGCCATTATTATTTACTGTCAATTTTTCTAAATCATCAAATACACTTATACCATTGAAGAAAAGTACCTCTGCCCCTAGATTTAATTTAGGCATATCTGTCATTCCATCTATTGCTTCCATCAGAGTATCATAAGCGTTTTGCCTTCTTTTTGCAAAATGTTCAACATCTGTGTGACTTATGTAAAAATGAGGTGTAGCAATCATAGTATCAATGCCTTGAGCATAACTTTGTTTCATCATTTCTATAGACATTTCAACACTCTTGCTACCATCATCTATTTTAGGCAAAACGTGACAATGTACATCTATCACAATATCATCTCCAAAATATCAATAATAAGTTGAATACTTGCTATATTTGTAATTTTTCTTATAATATCCATAGCCAGACTTAGATACAACAACGCCATTAAATACAAAGCCAATAATCTTTGCATCTACGAAACGAAGTTTACTAACTGCATCTGTAAGCATTTTCTTTTCTGCTCTTGTCTGACGTACAACAACTATAAAACCGTCACACACTTTTGAAAGAAGAATAGCATCTGTTACGATAGTAACAGGAGGTGTGTCAAGGAATATGTAATCATACTTTTCCTTTAATGCTTCTATTGTTGCACTTACGTTATCACTTGTCAAAAGCTCTGTAGGGTTAGGAGGAATATTACCAGCTGTAATTACATCAAGTCCACTGTATTCTGAATGAATAAGAACCTGGTCGACTGTAGATTCTCCTACTAATATATTACTAAGACCTTTGTCACCTTTTACATTTAACAATTTTGCTACGTTAGGTCTTCTCATATCGCAGTCAATAACAAGAACCTTAGCTCCTGTTTCAGCAAATGTAATAGCTGTATTAAAGCAAGTTGTACTCTTACCTTCTGAGGCAATAGAACTTGTAACAGCAATAACCTTACACCCCTTTTTAGCCAAAGAGAACATAATATTAGTTCTCAATTCCTTGTAAGATTCTCTAATATCAAAACGAGTATCATCGTTTAAAAGTCGTAATCTGTTTTCCTCTGCAGTTTTTTTAGTTTCAACAACTGTATCAGTTGTTTTTTTATTTAACCCAAATAATTTCATAACACTCACCTTTTAGTTTGTCTTTTCATCAAGAGTAACCTTTATTTCTGGAACTGTACCTATAATAGGAACATCTGGATATAACTTCTTAATATCATTTTCTTCCCTAATACTGTTGTCAGTCAATTCAATAAGTACAGCAACACAAACACTTATTAAAAATCCCAATACAAGACCCATAAAAGTATTTTTCAATACCTTTGGAGAAAAAGGATGGTCTGGCTTTTCAGCATAGTCAATAACCTTTACAGAACTACCATCCATAATTTCTGTTGCCTTAATCGGTGCAGTATCTGCAATAGCATTTGCAATAATGTAGGCATGTTCAGGATTTGGATTAACAACTGTTAATGTCAAAATCTGAGCATCTTCAGCTGATGAAAAAGAAATCATATTACCAATATCGTCAGCTGTGTAACCAAGGTCAATTTTCTTAGCTACTTCACCAAGTGTAGTACGGCTGTCGAAAATTCTCATTACTGTTGGTACAAGCTGTAATGAAGCAGTAATATCATTGTTACTAAGGTTTTCTGAAACAGTGTTCTTGTTGTTGTTTACATACATTGTTGCAGAAGCCTTATACAAAGGCGTAATAAGGAACGAACTATAAAGAGCAGCACACAATCCCAATGTTATTGTTGTAATGGCAATCATTTTCCATCTGTCAATTATAGCCTCTAATATTCGCCTAAAGTCAAAATCCATAACCTCTGTATTCTCTGTGTTCATATCTCACCCTAACTCCCTTTAAAATTTTTTAGTCCATTATACACCATTTAAACTTAAAAATCAAGCCGAATTCAGCAATATTACGCAAATAATATATTTTACAGCATTATATTTTGTTAATTTTTTATGTATTTTTTTGTATTAATATATGTATATACTTCTTTTTTTGTAATATACGCAATATAAAACGCCTTTTATGCCAAGTTTATAATAAATATTTTGACAAAAGGAAAATATTGTATTATAATTAATAATCATAGTGGTAATTCTATGATTAATCACTATATAATAAATACGGAGGTAATTTATAATGAGTATTGATTTTTCATTAAAGGGTAAGATTGCTCTCGTTACTGGTGCATCTTACGGTATTGGTTTTGCTATTGCTAGTGGTATGGCAAAGGCTGGTGCTACAATCGTTTTCAACGATATTAAGCAGGAACTTGTAGACAAGGGTATTGCAGCTTACAAGGAAGCTGGTATCGACGCTCATGGTTATGTTTGTAACGTTTGTGACGAAGAAGCTGTAAACAACATGGTAGCTACAATCGAAAAGGAAGTTGGCGTTATTGACATTCTTGTAAACAACGCTGGTATCATCAAGAGAATTCCTATGTGCGATATGACAGCTGACGAATTCCGTCAGGTTATCGACGTTGACTTAAATGCTCCTTTCATCGTATCTAAGGCAGTTATTCCTTCAATGATTAAGAAGGGTCATGGTAAGATTATTAACATCTGTTCTATGATGTCTGAATTAGGTAGAGAAACTGTTTCTGCATACGCTGCTGCAAAGGGTGGCTTAAAGATGCTTACAAGAAACATCTGTTCTGAATATGGTGAATACAACATCCAGTGTAATGGTATTGGACCTGGTTACATCGAAACTCCACAGACTGCTCCTTTAAGAGAAAGACAGGCTGACGGTTCAAGACATCCATTCGATTCATTCATCATTGCTAAGACTCCAGCTGCTAGATGGTTAAAGCCAGAAGAATTAGCTGGTCCTGCAGTATTCCTTGCTTCTGAAGCTTCTAATGCTGTAAACGGTCACATTCTTTACGTTGATGGTGGTATCCTTGCTTACATCGGCAAGCAGCCTAAGTAATTTAATAGTGATTTTTAAAGCTGTCGGTTTCCCGACAGCTTTTTCTATTTCAGTATTCCTTTGTCTTTTAATATATTTGTAGTTACAGCTTTCGCTTTCATACCATCTACATTATCTTCTCCTGATATGTATACAGCAAAAGACCACATATCCTCTCCGTTTTCCACATATCCAATGAACCAACCTCTGGATTTTTTTCCATTTATAATTCCTGATCCTGTTTTTCCATATAAGCTAATATCTTTTTCCCTACTTATAAAAATTGATTTTTTTACAGCATTGATATTCTCACTAGAAAAACCAAAATCATTTTTATATAGTTTTTTCATCATATCAGCCTGTTCAAAAGGTGATATTTTCAATACCGGTTTTAACCAGTAGTCATTAGTAAATAACCCAACTCTTTTATTACCATAATTTATTTTAATAAAGAAGTCTTTTACTTTCTTTAAACCCAGCTGATTATCCATATTTTGAAAATACCAGTTCACTGAATTTTTCATAGCCGAATTTAAAGACTGGTTTTCATTCCACTGTGGGAAAGGATATTCATCTCCATTCCATAAAATTTCATTTTTATTTACAGTTATAACTTTATTTTCAAGTGCATTTAAAGCTCCGAAAGGTTTATATGTAGAGTATGGAGATACCCTCTTGAAACCTTTTGTACCTCCAACATAATATTTGTTATTTTTCACATCACACAAAACATAACTGCCTTTATAATTTTCTAAGTAATCAAATCCCTTTTCATAACTAATATTCAAACCTCTTTCAGGTATATAAATATCATTTTCCTTTCCCATAAAGTTAAAAATATAAGCTATTACAAAAATAAATGTAACCATTACTACAAAAGTATTAGTTATCAATTTATTGCTTCTAACGCCACAGCAGTAGTTATTAATAGCAAAAATTCTATTCGAAAGTTGTTTTTTACCAACAAACAAATTTGCAATAAAAGCAGATTTATATTTTATATTTCTTTCAGCCATATTTAATATAGAATGTCCATATGCAATTCTAAGAGCATTATCCGGCAACTTCTCCATAACTATATAGTCACAATATAACTCTCTTTCTTTTTTCACCGACTGGATAGCCAAATTTACTATTGGATTAAACCAATAGACACATTTTACAATATAAGCAAAATAATTAATTGATACATCTCTGTTCCTTATATGTACAATTTCATGTAATAATATATTAAAAAGGTCCTCATTCTCAAAATCTATATTATTAGGCAATGCTATGTAATACTTTCTCAATCTAAAGGAAACAGGAAAATCTATATATTTGCTTTGTATTATATAGATATTTATGTCTGTTTGAATGGTCTTTTTACATTTCTCCATTAATTGCTCAACATCAGAATTTACACATTTTGATTTTTTTACAATACTATGTAAACTCATAATATCTCTAATCAAAATCAAAATTGAAAAAACAACACCACCAACCCAAATATAAAATAAAATTTTAATAAAAAAAGTTTCCTGCCAAACACTGATATTTTCTGCAAAATCATTAATTATACTTTCACCTATATACAATACTTCTTCATTTACACCTTCATTACATATATAACTATTTTCTTGTATGATACTTTCGTAATCAAAGGTTGGTAATGGCAAAAGTAAAATCATAATAAAACCAAGGACTGTCAACCAAATAAAATAACTTAATCTACAAGATATTTTATTTTTAAATATCCGTTTTAATATATAAACAATTATTATTAAAATACTTACTATAAAATTTTCCATTAAAAAGCAGGAAAAAGACATATTAATCTTCCTTTTTTATTTTTTCATCTAGTATTTTTCTCAACTGATATATTTCGCTTTCGGACACATTTTCATTTTCCAAATAATTTACAAATAAGTTATTAAAAGCACCTCCGAAAAATTTATTTAAAAATTTATTTTTCTCCAATTCTATGTACTCATTTCTCTCTACCAACGGATAATATTCATATGTTCTCCCCTTTTTTTCATGAGCCAACACACCCTTTTTATCTAGTCTTATAAGCATTGTCTGTATTGTTCTTGAACTCCATTTATCATTATTTTTAAAAGAATCTATAACATCATTTGTACTTATTGGAGCTTTATCCCAAACTACTTTCATAATTTCAAATTCAGCATCAGAAATTTTTGGCAAATTTTTACTCATACTCTCATCTCCTATTACTTTTGTAATCAGAGTATATCATCACAAAAAATCTCTGTCAATCACATATCAGAACGGTAATATCTATCAATAATATTATTTGCTATCTCCTTTGCTTCAGCACCTACTATACCATTCTTTGTATTATCGTCTAAATGAATTGCAAAATATATTTTCTTGTTTTTTATTTCATAAAATCCTGTATACCAAGCTGTATTATCCTTGCCAGTGCCGGTTTTTCCATATACCCCCTCTTTATCAGACTTCATAATATCTTTTAAAATATTAATTTCGTTATTTTTGTATTTCGTTTTTCCTTGAAAAATATTTGCTACAATATTAACCATTTCCATAGGTGTTATTTCTAACGAAGAACCGAGCCAAAAGCCATTTAAATCTTGTTGCACATTAATAGGCTCTCCTTCCCATTTACTTACATCGCAATTTCCATAATCCAATTCATCTACAGCCTCTTTTAATTTTTCCTGACCAATGTTATCTATTACTTGCCTAAAATACCAAACACAAGAAGTTTGAAATGCCTCATTTAAATTCATATCCTTATTCCACATATCAAAAGGATATTTCTCTCCATTATACTTCATCTTGGTATTTTTCGAAATTAACACGCCATCATTAAGACCTTCCAAAACAGCTACAATTTTAAAAGTAGAATAAGGAGAATATCTGGTATTGCATTGCTCTTCATTGTATACATCATATTTCTCTTTGTCATAGTCATAAAACACTGCACAACCATTAATTCCATTAAAACAACTACTATAATCTTTCTGAACTGTTTCAACTGAACTGTTTTTACATCCTGATAAAAGCAATAAATTTACCATAAGCAATAAAACAACAATTTTTTTCATATAATCTCTCCTTTGATTAAATATTACATCTGTAATATTACACTTGTAATATTTAATTGTCAAGAGTTTTTTAGACAAATTAATTTTGTTAATTTGTGGCTTGACAATCAAACCATAGGATTTGTCTTTCATATTCAAAAAAAATACACTGTAGTCAAAACAGTGTATCTTCATTCAACCTAAAATATTTTTAGTAAATCTTCAAATTTTTCTATTTTGTAATCATACCTATCTACATTACCAAAGCCATACTCAGCAAAAACAAAAGGAATATTTGCATCAATAGCAGACTGTAAATCCCCCTGAGTATCCCCCACGTACACTGGGCTTTTTAAGTTATTTCTTTCTATAACCAATTTATTGTTTTCGCCCTTTGGTTTTCCTGTGTTTCCTGCACACTCAAAATCTTCGAAATATTCAGCCATATTATTTCCTTTATAAAAAGCCTCAATATAGCCACTTTGGCAGTTACTTACTACAAAAAGTCTATACTTCTTTTTCAATTCTGCCAATGTTTCTCGCACCTTTGGAAAAAGTATGCCATCTTTTTCTGCAAGAACTTTATTTTCCAACTCACAACATTCTGTAATCAACTTATGTTGCATTTCTGCTGATTCATTTGGGAACAATCTACGGCTAATGTCATCTAACAATAATCCCATACAGCCTTCCAATTCTTCAGTAGTTATAGGCTCTCTAATATCAGGATAATTCTTTAAAACTTCGTTCCAAGTATCTTTTATTCCCTCTGTTGCATTCCAGAGAGTACCATCTAAATCAAAAATTATACTATCCAAACTTTCACCTCGTATATCACAAAAGGGCGTGCAATAAACACGCCCTAATATTTTTTCTATTTTAAACCTTATGGTTATGATGTAATTGCGTTATGGCATAGACAAAAGTTAATAACTTTTTAGTTATGCCATTTACCTCTACTCCGTCTTACGACTTCGTGTCGATAAAATGCGTTGCCAAAATCGAAAGCGAGCTTTCATTTTGGCTTAGCATTTTACATCATTCCACCCATACCGCCCATGCCGGCAGCTGGATTTACAGGTTCTTCTGTTTTTTCATCAGCAACGATAGCTTCAGTTGTAAGAATTGTAGAAGCTACACTATTTGCATTAAGGATAGCACTCTTAGTAACCTTAGTTGGGTCAATGATACCTTCCTTAACCATATCAACATATTCTTCAGTAAGAGCATTGAAACCATGACCAACTTCGCTATTCTTAACCTGATTTACGATTACAGCACCTTCAAGACCTGCATTAGCAGCAATCTGACGAAGTGGAGCTTCAAGAGCCTTTAAGATAACGCCAGCACCAGTCTTTTCATCGCCTTCAAGAGATGCGTAAACCTTTTCAACTTCTGGAATACAGTGAATGTAAGCAGAACCACCACCAGAGATGATACCTTCTTCAACAGCAGCCTTAGTTGCAGCAAGAGCATCTTCCATACGGAGCTTCTTTTCCTTTAATTCCATTTCAGATGCAGCACCAACCTTGATAACAGCTACGCCACCAGCAAGCTTTGCAAGTCTCTCCTGTAACTTTTCTCTATCAAATTCAGAAGTAGTTTCTTCAAGCTGTGCCTTAATCTGGCTAACTCTAGCTTCAATCTGGTCCTTATCGCCAAGACCGTCAACGATAACTGTATTTTCCTTAGTTACGTTTGCACTTCTTGCTCTACCAAGCATATCAACAGTAGCATCCTTTAAGTCAATACCTAATTCAGAGCTTACTACTGTACCACCTGTAAGAACTGCAATATCCTTTAACATTTCTTTTCTTCTGTCACCAAAACCAGGAGCCTTAACAGCTACACAGTTGAATGTACCTCTTAACTTATTAACGATTAATGTAGTAAGAGCTTCGCCTTCAACGTCTTCAGCAATAATGAGAAGCTTAGCACCCATCTTAACGATTTCTTCAAGTAATGGAAGAATTTCCTGAATGTTGCTAATCTTCTTATCTGTAATAAGGATATATGGATTGTCAAGGTTTGCAACCATCTTTTCCATATCAGTTGACATATAAGCTGATAAGTAACCTCTGTCAAACTGCATACCTTCTACTAATTCAAGTTCTGTGTGCATAGACTTAGATTCTTCAACAGTAATAACACCGTCATTAGAAACCTTTTCCATAGCATCAGCAATCATATTACCTACTTCTTCATCAGCAGCTGAAATAGAAGCAATCATAGCAATGTGTTCCTTGCCGTTTACTTTCTGGCTCATCTTTTCGATAGCATTTACAGTAGCTTCTGTAGCCTTTGCCATACCCTTTCTTAAAATGATAGGGTTTGCACCTGCTGCAATGTTCTTAAGACCTTCCTGGATCATAGCCTGTGCAAGAACTGTTGCAGTAGTAGTACCATCACCGGCAACGTCATTAGTCTTAGTAGCAACTTCCTTTACGAGCTGTGCACCCATATTTTCGAAGTTGTCATCAAGTTCAACGTCCTTAGCAATAGTTACACCATCATTTGTAATAAGTGGAGTACCATACTTCTTGTCAAGTACAACATTACGTCCCTTAGGTCCTAAAGTAACCTTTACTGTATTAGCTAACTTATTTACACCAGCTTCAAGAGCCTTTCTAGCTTCAACACCATATTTAATCTGCTTTGCCATAATATACAATGCCTCCTAAATTATTCTACAATAGCGAGAATGTCGCTTTCTTTTACAATAACATATTCTACATCATCGTTTTTAACTTCTGTTCCGGCATACTTAGAGTATACAACCTTCTGACCAACCTGTACAGTCATAGGAACTGTTTTACCGTCAACTACAGCACCAGGACCAACAGCAACAACCTCTGCTTCCTGTGGCTTTTCTTTAGCCTGAGTAGTAAGGATAATACCACCCTTTGTAGTTTCTTCTGCCTCTAATTGCTTTAATACAACTCTGTCTGACAATGGTTTTAAACTCATTACAATTCCTCCTTAAACTTAATTCGTGCTGTTAGCACTCAATTAGTGTGAGTGCTAACGTTAGGTATATATTAGTTTACAATCCCATTTTATGCAACCATATAAAACACCGAATATAGAATGATTTTCCATATTTATCTTTGATTTTCTTTCATTTTCTTCGATTTTCTCTGATTTTTAAAAAACGATATAATAAAAACCATAGTAAAACACAGGTACTAAGAGGGCTGGAAGCAAATTACCTACATTAATTTTGCGTATATTTAACAAATCAATCCCAAGCCCTGTTATAAGCACACCACCTACAAGGGCAATCTCTCTCATTATATCTCCTGTAAGATAAGGTTCTACAACACCTGCAAGCACTGTAATAGCTCCCTGATATATAAAAACACTTACAGCTGAAAATATAACACCATAGCCAAGAGTTGAGGCAATTATAACAGCATATATCATATCCATTATGCTTTTTGTCAAAAGTATGCTGTAATTATGGTGAAGTCCACTTTCTATAGAACCTACAACAGCCATTGAACCAACGCAATATAAAAGTGTTGCTGTAACAAAGGCTCTGGACACTCCTCCTTTTCTTCCTCCAACTTTCTTTTCAACCCATCTACCTAAAGCCTGTAGTCTGCCTTCTACATTAATTACAGTACCTACAAGACCACCCACTACAAGACTTATTACGAATAATACTGAATTGCAAGGCTGTGTAATAAGTTGTGTCAAAGCTGTATTTAATCCAACTACAAGTACAGAAAGGCCTGTTGCCTGTGATGCTATGGCTTGTAGCTTTTTATTAAATCTACCTTTTATAATAAGACCTAATAACCCACCAATGACAATAGCTACAGCATTTATAATAGTAGCAATCATTTTTTCTTCTCCTTATCTGTACCTATTTTAAGACTTCTGGCATAGTAGAACAAATACTGCTGTGCATAACCACAATACTTGCCCCACTTTTCCTGTGCATAGGCGTGAATTTCCTTTATATCCTTTTCTTCATCATTAAAATACAAATGCTCCATAACTCTCTTTATCCATACATCTGTAGGGAAGGTTTCTCGTCTTTTGAGAGAAAAAAGCAAAACACAGTCAGCTACTTTTTGACCTACACCCTTTATAGATATAAGTTCTTTTCTAAGGTCATCAGTATTTAAAGTGTTAGCCTTTGATAAATCCACTTCTCCATTTTTTAATTTAGATATACAGTCAAAAATATACTTTGCTCTAAATCCCATTCTAAGTTCCATTAAATCCTCAACTGTAGCATTTTCTATTTCATCAAGTTTAGGAAAAGCATATTCATCTCCTAAAAACTTTCCGTATGTTTCGGCCATAGCTCTTATTATTTTCTTTATTCTAGGTATATTGTTATTCTGAGAAATAATAAAACTTAAAAGACATTCATAAGGCTCTTGATTTAACAGCCTTATACCGTCAGCATATTCTGTTGCACTTTTCATAATTGGGTCATTTTTTGATATTTTTTCTATAATATTGTTATAGTCTGTATCCAAATCAAAATAGTCGTACCATATATTTTCAAATTCTTCCTTATTACAAGGAGTAAATTCTACACTGTCCTCTATCTGAGTAATATACAACACCTTGCCATAGGCAACTATTTTGTACTTTAAATCATCTATTTTTTCAAATCTAAAGCATTGACCACATTCAAGTATTTCTTCAATATTGAAGTTTTTTACATTCTTTAAAACTACACTATTTTCCTTTTCGTAATATTCCATATCCAACACCTTTATTTTAAATAATTTTACTTTATAATAATATCAAATACATTTTGATTTTGCAATAAAAGACAATTTTTCTGTCGCAAAAAGCAATTTTGTTTTGTTATATATTATAGAAAGCAAATTTGTTTTTTAATATTTAAGGAGGTCACAATGCTAAATTTATTACACAAGCAAAAAAATTTGGCTGAAATTCTATATAATAACTATTCCATATTTATGTATAAAGTTGCCTATAGCATTTTAAAAGATAAAAGTCTTGCAGAAGATGCTGTTCAAATTTCTTTTATAAAAATAATGAAGCATTTAGATAACATAGATATTTCAGACAAAACAAAAACTAGAAATTTTCTAGGACTTATATGCAAAAATACAGCTATAAATTTATACAACAAACAAAAGAAACAGCCTGAAAATCTTGAAGAAGGTACTATAATTAACGAAACCGATGTATTCGATATAGTAATTGATAAAAATTCTGTCGAAAACATTAAAAAATGTATTTATAAGTTAAAAGCAATATATCAAATACCCCTTATGCTTCACGCAGTACATGGATATTCTGTAAATGAAATAGGTCAACTACTAGATTTAAACACAAAAACTGTACAAAAAAGACTTGAGCGAGCAAGACAAAAAATTAAAACAATGCTAAAGGAGGAAATTTAATATGTCAAAAGATTTTATAGATGATATTTTAGATAATTTAATAAGAAAATCAGCTACGGAAGTTGAAAATGAAATATTCGATGAAATAAAAAACAATTTTAATGATGATATTGTATTTTCTGAAAATCACAAAAACAAAATGAACAATATTTTACATAGAAGTAAAACAAAAACAGGTTTTCGCACACTTATTGCTGTAGCCATTCTTTCTGTAATTACACTTTCAACCATTATTTGTACTAACGCTACAAGAATACAGGTTATAAATAAGCCTCTACTTAGTACATTGATGGCTGAAAATGGATATATTCCAAAAAATAAAGATAATAGCAGAAGTATTTTATATACAAAAGACAATAAGAACATTTATATTTCAGCTAACCACAACGAAATATTTTTTAATGGTATTGTTGTATTTGATAATCTTCTTACAGAAGTTGATGGCAAACTATATATTTTCAAAAACGATTGTTCTAAAATGCTTGATATAGTAGACAAATTAAGCAAACCCGTAGAAAGCACAATAACAGATGCCCCTGAATTAATAAATGAAGGTCACAATTTCATATCAAAAGAAGATGCAATAACAAAGGCCTTGGAAGTCATTAATAATTACTATGGAATAGAAATAGAAAAAAACAAATTCAACATTTCTTGTGACTATTATGATTACTATACTACCAAAGAATGTGAAGTTATATTTATATCACAAGATAATACAACAATTTTTACTGTGGATATAAATGCCTTAAAGGAAAATAATTTCCAGATTAAACGTATTGACAGAGATGTTACTACAATAAAAAAATCTCAAAAAACTGCTGAACATATAGACATTGATAAATACAGCGATTATAAAAATGTAACAGTAGAAACACTTAAAAAGCTAGGTATATCAAACCCAATATATATGTTCTCATACATTCCAGATTACCACAGCAAAGAAAGTGGCCCTACTCTTGTTGCAACCGTATATAAGGATAATAAGGATAGATATTATATTACAGAAATAGACCCTGTAAATTTAAAAGCTACAAGCACAAATATTCAAAACAATTTAGACGATACTTGTGACTACATTATTCCATTTATACAAAAATGGGAAAACTAATTCTTCTCCAAAATTTTATATTTTGTTGTAAATACAACATACTTTATTAAAAAGTTACTGTACAATAAACACATAAAATTTAAGGAGGCAAAAAAATGATTAGAAGAATAATTCATATAGATAGTGAAAAGTGTAACGGTTGTGGTGCTTGTGCATCAGCTTGTCACGAGGGTGCAATAGGTATGATAAATGGCAAAGCTGTATTATTAAGAGATGATTATTGTGACGGTTTAGGCGATTGTTTACCAACTTGTCCTACAAACGCAATTTCTTTTGTAGAAAGAGAAGCCTTACCCTACGATGAAGTTGCTGTTAAAGCCAATATGGCAAAGAAGAAATCCGGTTTTGTCTGTCCCGGTTCTATGGCAAAAGCTATTGAAAGAGAAGAACAACCAACAGCAGAAGTTAATATTTCAAGCCAGCTTAGACAATGGCCTGTTCAGATTAAACTTGTGCCTGTTAATGCTCCATATTTTAACAATGCAAATTTATTAGTTTCTGCTGATTGTTCAGCATATGCTTATGGCAACTTCCACAATGAATTTATGAAAAATAAAGTTACAATTATTGGTTGTCCTAAACTTGATAATGTAGACTATTCAGAAAAACTTACTGAAATAATTAAAAACAACAATATTAAAAGTGTTACAGTAGTCAGAATGGAAGTTCCTTGCTGTGGTGGAATTGAAAATGCCGTTAAAAAAGCATTAATGGATAGCGGTAAGTTTATTCCTTGGAGTGTTGTAACTATTTCAACTGACGGTAAAATTTTAGATTAATTTTTCTCTTTTATATAAATGTCATTTATGCTATAATTACAAAAACGTATTTTAGAACAGAGGATAACAATGACATTTAAAGATTTAAGTAAAAAGAAAAAACTGGAATATATATGGGACTACTACAAGTTGCACATCATTGGTACAATACTTGCCGTACTAGCCCTATCATCTTTAATATATACAATGTTTATAAGAGTGCCGGACACTAATTTTTGTGGTGTTGCTATATATGGACAATTTTTGTCAGCATTAAATACCGACAAAATGACAGCCGACCTGAATAAGGAACTTAATTTACCTGAGCATACATCAGTACAGCTACAGAACTTTTATTCTGACAGCACAGATGTAATGGTTGAGGCAGATTTAAACCAAAAATTTAACACCTACGTTTATGCCTTGGAGTTTCACTTACTTTTAAGCAATGCCGAAAACACAAAAAACTTTACGCAGGTAGAATATACAACACCTATTACTGATTATTTATCTGATGAAAAGGTAAATGAACTTAGAAAAAAAGGACTTGTGTTAGATATAAAAGACCCTGAAACAGGAGAATTAAAACCTTATGGTATAAGCCTTAAAGACTCTAAAATATTGAAAAAATATAACTTATTCCAAAATGACACTCCATATATAAGTTTTGTACCTATTGTAGACAATACTGAAAATACTTTAAAAACACTTGATATTTTAATGGAAGAATAAAATTTGGCCGTAAATCCAACAAAGGTTTTACGGCTTTTTTGTTGCAATACTTTGTATAAAAATTCAGAAATTCTACAATACTACTTGAAATTTTTAAGTATATGGTATAAAATATATGTATTTACTTAATATGGAGGATTCTTATGAGTACAAAATATAATTTCAAAGAAATTGAAGAAAAATGGCGTAAGATTTGGGAGGAAAATCCCGTAAATCCACCTGATGACAGTAAGCCTAAATACTATTGTTTGGATATGTTCCCATATCCTTCAGGCAACGGTCTTCACGTTGGTCATTGGAGAGGCTATGTTCTTTCTGATGTAATAAGCAGACAGAAGTTAATGGAAGGTTACGAACTTCTTCACCCAATGGGTTGGGATGCTTTCGGTCTTCCTGCTGAAAACTATGCAATCAAGACAGGTACTCACCCATCAGAGGCAACAAAAAAGAGTATCTCAAATATTAAAAGACAGGTTAACGATATTGCAGCTATTTATGACTGGGATAAGGAAATCAACACAACTGACCCTGAATACTACAAGTGGACTCAGTGGATTTTCATTCAGATGTTCAAAAATGGTCTTGCATACGAAAAGGAAATGCCTTTAAACTGGTGTCCTAACTGTAAAGCCGTTCTTGCAAACGAAGAAGCTACTAACGGTGTTTGTGACAGATGTGGTGCTACAGTTACAAAGAAGAATTTAAGACAGTGGATGCTTAGAATTACTAAGTATGCTGACAGACTTCTTAACGACTTAGACAAGCTTGATTGGCCAGAAAAGGTTAAGAAAATGCAGTCTGATTGGATTGGTAAGAGCTACGGTGCTGAAATTGACTTCCCTGTTGATGGTACAGATAAGGCTATTAAGGTTTATACTACAAGACCTGATACTTTATACGGTGCAACATTTATGGTTCTTTCTCCAGAACACCCTATTGTAAAGGAAATTACAACTGCTGAATATAAAGATGCTATGGATAAGTACTGCTATGAAGCAAGTACAAAGTCTAACGTATCTCGTATGACAGATAAAGAAAAAACTGGTGTATTCACTGGTAGCTATGGCATTAACCCTCTTAACGGTGCTAAGACTCCAATTTGGGTTTCTGACTACGTTTTAGCTGACTATGGTACTGGTGCTATTATGTGTGTACCAGCTCACGATGACAGAGATTTTGAATTTGCTAAGAAGTTTGATTTACCTATTATTCAGGTTATCAGTAAAGACGGTAAGGAAGTTGAAAACCTTACAGAAGCATATACTGAACCTGGTATTATGATTAACTCTAACGAGTTCAACGGTATGAAGTCAGAAGATGCTAAGAAGAAAGTTCCTGACTATATGGAAGAAAAAGGCTTCGGTAAGAAGACTGTAAACTTCAAGCTTCGTGACTGGGTATTCTCTCGTCAGAGATACTGGGGCGAACCTATTCCTCTTATCCATTGTGAAAAGTGTGGTACAGTTCCTGTTCCGGAAGACCAGCTTCCAGTTATTCTTCCAAATGTAAAGAGCTACAAGCCTACAGATACTGGCGAATCTCCTCTTGCAGCTATTGACGAATGGGTAAATACTACTTGTCCTTGCTGTGGTGGTCCTGCTAAGAGAGAAACAAACACTATGCCTCAGTGGGCAGGTTCTTCTTGGTACTACCTCAGATATTGTGATAACCACAATGATAAAGAACTTGCAAGCAAGGAAGCATTAAAGAAGTGGCTCCCTGTTGATATGTACGTAGGTGGTGTTGAACATGCCGTTCTCCACTTATTATATGCAAGATTCTATACTAAGTTCTTACACGACATCGGCGTTGTAGACTTTGATGAACCATTCAAGAGATTGTTCAATCAGGGTATGATTACAAAAGACGGTGCTAAGATGAGTAAGAACAAGGGTAACGTAGTTTCTCCTGATGAAACAGTTGAAAACTATGGTTGCGACTCATTAAGAATGTACGAACTTTTCATTGGACCACCTGAACTTGATTCTGAATGGGACGATAACGGTATTGACGGTGTATTCCGTTACCTCAACAAGGTTTGGAAGTTCGTTAATGAATATAAGGACAAGCTCGTTGAAAAGCCAACAGCTGAAATGGAATTTGTAAAGAACAAGCTTACTTGCGAAATTACTAAGCGTCTTGAAGCACTTACTCTTAATACAGTAGTTTCTGGTTTCATGGAATATACTAACAAGATGATTGCTGTTGCTAAGGCTGCTGGTGGTATTGATAAGGACTCTCTTGAAACTCTTACATTACTTCTTGCTCCATTTACTCCTCATATTTCAGAAGAAATGTGGCAACTTTTAGGTCACGATACATCAGTATTCACTCATGGTTGGCCAAAATATGATGAAAGCAAGCTTAAGGAAGAAACTGTAAATATTGCTGTTCAGATTAATGGTAAGGTTAAGGTTCAGCTTTCTGTTGACCCTAAGACTGATAAGGATACAGTTCTTGCTGCTGCTAAGGCTGCTTTAGGCGATAAACTTTCAGGCAATATTGTTAAGGAAATTTATGTTCCTGGCAGAATTGTAAATATCGTTGTTAAATAATTAAACAATATACAAATATACAGCATAGGTTGAAAACAGCCTATGCTGTTTTTATATTGAATAGGATAGATAAATCCGATGCCTCGGCTTGTCAATGCACAAATTATTTGCCAGTGTACTTTTTTCTCGTTGCCAATCCTCCCCTTATATGTCTTTCCATTTTATTTACATCTAAAACACTTCTTGCTTTTTTAGCAAGTATTGGGTCTATTTTTGTTAATCTTTCAGTTAAATCCTTATGGACAGTGGACTTGCTTATACCAAACTTTTTTGCCGTTTCCCTTACTGTAGCTTTGCTTGCAATTATATACTTACCTACTTCCACTACTCTTTGCTCAATATAGGCTTTCACGTTAGCCCTCCTTATTTTGCTGACAAAAAATAATATGATTTTTAGTAGATAATTATTACAAGCCTAATTTTTAACATTCCGAACAAATTAACTCTGTTAATCCTATTCACTACAAAAAAAGAGTATCTATTGTTTTACCAATAAATACTCTATACATTAATCATTTAATGCCATTTCCCTCTTGTAGAAATATTCTATAACATCTTTTCGGGTTATAATACCTACAAACAAATTTCTATCATCTACAACAGGCACGAAATTCTGGTTCATTATCCTCTTAAAAAGTTCGTCCATAGTAATATCTATTTTTACTGATGGATTCCAATCCAATCTTATTATATCCCTAATATACTTATGTTCCTCATCTTTTAAATTAAATTGATTATTTTCAACAATATATCTAAGAAAATCCCCTTCGTTCACTGTTCCAATATAACTTCCGTCATCATCAAGAACAGGTATTGCCGTATATCTATGGGCTTTTAATTTTTCTATACCCTGTCTTATTGTACTGTTGCCAGTAACATATGCAACCTCACTTTTAGGTTTCAAAAAAAATAATATGTTCATTACTACCACCTCTTTAACTATGTTTAATAATATGGTATTACAACATAAAAGTCAATAGGGTATTGACATTGTTGTCAATTTTATAATAAAATACATAATTATTGTAATAGGAGTTATTTTTATGGATTGGGAATTTAAGATTTTAGATGCTATTCAAAAATATTTTTCGGGAAATTTTATGGATAATATAATGTCAAAAATATCATCTTTGGGAAATGCCGGTTTAATTTGGATAATACTTACCATAATTTTACTATTGTTTAAACGAACTAGAAAATATGGCTATACCTGTGGTTTATCTCTCATAATTATGCTTTTTACTGGTAATATATTTATAAAAAATATTATATGTAGGCTTAGACCATTCCAAATTAGAGAGTATATTAATCTTATTATAAATCCACCTTTTGACACTTCATACCCTTCAGGTCATACCTACGCCTCTTTCGCCTTTGCAACTGCCCTTTTATGTTGCAATAAAAAATTAGGTATTCCTGCTGTGATTTTAGCCTGTTTAATTAGTTTTTCAAGACTATATTTATACGTTCATTTTCCTACAGATGTTCTCGCCAGTATAGTTTTAGGTATAACTACTGGGGTATTATCTTACTATATTGTAAATCACAAAAAATAATGGTTGCGATTATATTTTTCGCAACCATTTTTGATACTACTAAAAAAGGTACACCGTAAAAGTGTACCTGAATTAGTAAAATTATTTATCCATTTTTTCAATAGCTTCTGTTAAAGCTGTTGCAATTTGGTCTGGGCAAGAAGTTTTTTTATATCCACAAGTAAGACCCTGTAAACGAGAAATAGCATCTTCAGCCTTTAAACCCTTTAAAAGACTAGCTACACCCTTTAAATTACCGTCACAGCCACCAATAACTTCAACATTCTGAATAATATGGTTTTCATCTATATCTATAATAGTTTCTCTTGAACAGACACCAACATTTTTATGAACATATTGCATACACAAAACCTCCGATATTTATATAAATAAAAAAAGCTAACCTAAAGGTTAGCTAAGAGCGCGAGACGGGATTCGAACCCGCGGCCCTCGCCTTGGCAAGGCGATGCTCTACCACTGAGCCACTCGCGCATATGAGCAGGGGTGGAAGGAATCGAACCCTCCTCTGGAGTTTTGGAGACTCTTATTCTACCGATGAACTACACCCCTATGTACTTTTTCGTCAAACGACTATTAAATAATACCATATGTTCTATCAAATGTCAAGAAAAATTTTAATATTTTTACAAAAAATATTTTCAATATAACAGGGACAAGTTTCCTTGCCCCTATCTCTATTAATAAATAGCATTTATGCCTGTATCTTGGTCTATTGTATTCATATTATAAAGCATAAGAACATCTTTTACATTACTGTGTTCATTTACAAATTCACTTATTGACCCTTTGTAGCTTCTTGGGTCGAAAACATATATTTTCTTATAATGATTTACCAAAAAAGGAATAAACGAATTTGCATAGCTATCCTTTGCAATTACCAATTCTCTATCTGTATCAATATTATTATTTGTAATTTCAATATATGAATGTAAATTATCTAAGAAAAGTGAATACTTATCTTTTCTATTTACATAGTCCATATTATAGAGGGAATTTGTTGTCTTTTTATTATCATAATTTACAGTTAAATCATTGTTATAACCATATACTTTTATTACATCACCATCAAGAGAATAATCATTAAGTTTAGAGTAAATAGTTCCCTTAAAATCATTTGTTACTTCCTGTATATTAAAATCTTCCTTTGGAACAGGTGTAAAGCCCTTATATTCACAATACTTTACATAGGCATAATAAGCTCCGTCAGTAGTCCAGTGGTGGTCTAATTTATAGAAAAGCTGTTCATCATCTCTATGTAACATAAGGCTAGGATAAACATCTATATTACCTGTAGAAACAGAAGAATATATATTATTCAATGTTTCAAGCTGGCTAATCTCCTTGTGGTAATAAGGCAATTTATCATCATATATAGTATAGGCTGTTGGTACAAGCATTAAATCCACGTTGATATTTTCAACAGCCTCATTAAACTTATTTATAGTATTTATGATTTTTTCTGTATTTTCCGGCTTTTCATACTGTTCTATTCTATAGCCGTCTTTTCCAATATAGATATTATTAATACAATCCATTTTTAAAACGTGTTGCTCAAACTGAGTTTTACTATTTACAAATGTATTTTTCAATGGAAAATGGTCAGATAAATAAGTACTTACGTCTGACATATAATCTCCGTCTTTTATATCGTCCCAATCTAATTCAGGAAAACTTGCCAAACTTCTATTTTCAATTTCAGAAAAAGAACTCTTTGGCAAAATAATAAAAGCCAATAAAAATACAATAACTATTAAAGATGTAAAAGCTGGAACAAATTTCATAATTATTTACCTCAAAATCTAAAATACAAAAATGGATTGTAAGATGCGTTCACTAAATATGAAACACATAACATAAACAAGAAACAGAAAACAACTCCACCAAACACACTATAAGCAGTTCTGTGGTTAGATGAATTGGCATATTCTTTTATCTTTGGATATATAGGTGTTGCAAATATTATGGCAATTATTAATAATATGCCATAATTTACACAGTAAAATTTAAAATCATTATCTATTAACGGAACACCCTTTAAACCAAACATTACACATAAATAATCTTTTAGCTTTAATAAATCATCAAAAGTAAAAACTGTAAAACCTACTACTACAATGAATAGAGTATAGATATGCTTTAACACTTTAGGTAACTTATCTAAATGCTTACCCCAAACATACTTTTCGAGAATAAGCAATACGCCATAATAAGCACCCCAAAAGACAAAATTCCATGATGCTCCATGCCAAAGACCTGTAAGTGTCCATACTACAAGAATATTAAAAATATGTCTTATATGAGAACATCTGTTACCTCCTAAAGGTATATAAACATAATCTCTGAACCAAGTGGAAAGTGAAATATGCCATCTACGCCAAAACTCAGTAATAGACCTTGAAACGTATGGATAGTTAAAGTTTTCATTAAAATTAAAACCAAGCATTTTGCCCATACCTATAGCCATATCTCCATATCCACTAAAATCAAAATAGAGCTGAATTGAAAAAGCTACAGCACCAAGCCAAGCAGTACTAACAGAAATTTCTCCAAAATTTGAACTATTAATATAATCCCAAAGCTGACCAATATTATTGGCAATAAGAACCTTCTTAAAAAGACCAACTAAAAATCTTATAGTGCCTTTCTTAAAACCTTTATAATTTATTGTCCTAGTCTTTAATTCTCTTTCTACTGTTTCATATCTAACTATAGGTCCAGCAATAAGCTGAGGAAACATTGAAACATATGTCATAAGTGTAAGGGGATTATTTTGGACATGAGCTGTACCTCTATATACGTCAATAACATAGCTCATAATCTGAAATGTGAAGAAACTTATACCTATTGGTAAACTTAACTCAAGTTCCTTTATGGAAGTGCCTAAGCATTGATTAATTATTGATATAGCAAAATCTGCGTATTTAAAAAAACCTAAAATTGCTATATTCACAAAAACAGACAAAAACAATAATGTCTTTTTGCCTGTTTTAGAACTGCTTTTGTCTATTGTTTTTCCAAAAATAAAGCCCATTAATGATGAAAAAATCATCAAAAATACATAAACTGGCTCCCCCCAAGCATAGAATATGAGGGAAGCCACAAGCAGTACAATATTTTTGATTTTATATGGCACAACATAATACAGCAAAAGGACTATGGGAAGAAAGAAAAACAAAAATTCCAAACTACTGAATACCATATTGTCCTCCGAATTAAATATTCTTTTCTATTGTGTCAATAATTTCGTTTGCATTTTCAGAAATTACAAGATACAAGTAATTTCCCTTTTCAACAACCTTGCTTTTGTCTACCAACTTTGCCTGGTCAGGGAGATTGTAGTTTGTAAGTTCTTGACTTTTTTGCTTTTTATAATTTTCAAAACTTGTTTTATAGTCTTCAAACTTTGATGTATCTTCTGATTTTATAATAATAATAGTTTCTGCTGACGATTCTGGAGTATCGCTCTGAGCAAAAACATATTCATCTAAATCTGTAGTATCTATTCCATAGTAATTAGAAAGATACTGTGGGTCAAGTTCTGTAAGTTTTCCTTCTGCCATTGTTGAAACTGTAGCATATATATCTTTTACAGATTTTGACTCTACATTTTGACTGCTTTGTGTTGTTTCATTATCACTTTTATTACTGCCACAGCCAGAAACAGTAATCATCAAACCACAAACTAATATCGCAAATAACTTTTTCACGATAAATCCTCCCTTGATTATTTTCCTTTATTTTATTGATTAATATATTTAACGGCTGTATCTTTAAGGAACTGTACCCATAGGGCATAACCAGCCTTGTTGTGATGAACATAACCGTCACTAGAGTATTCAGCCGGTAATGAATTTCCGTCTTTAGTCATTTTACTAGCAAGGTCAAGGTAAGTAGCACCCCATTCCTTACAATGACTTTCCAAATATTGATTATAAACCTTAATTCCAGCATTAGTAAAATGCTCTTTTTCTTTACCATTTACAATGTAAGTAAGACTTATAACATATATTTTACTATTTGGAGATGCTTCTTTTATTTTCTCTATAAGCTGTCCGTACTTTTTACCAACTCTTTCAGCTGACACACCATTTAACTCATTAATACCAAGATTAATAAATATTCTTTCCGGCTTAATCTCTGCTATAGATGTAGTTACAGGTTGAGATACACCTTTATACATAGGATGAACCACACCATTTCTAGCTGGTTTTAAAGCATCACCTACACCGTAACTAACAGAAGCAAGAAATACAGCCTTCTTCAAAAATTCTGGAGCTTCACTAGACGAAGCATATCCAGCAAACCCAGCCATAATAGAATCCCCAACGAACACAGAATTGTTATAGAATTTTTCAGCAACAGCCTCAGCATCTGCCGTACTAACAGTTGTTCCCTCCCCTGATACATCAACTGAAGTTCCCTCTGTTATTTCGTTTCCATATTCATCAATATTACCATTTGCCCTACGGTAACCACCAATAAAAAAGGCTGCTGTCAAAATACCTATTAGAATAAGAAGCAGTACATATACCCTATTACTTCCACTTACACCCCTATCATAATAATTACGATGTCTTTGCATAATTCCTCCAATTTGAGATAATTATAACTCATAATATTTTAAAACATCGAATATTGCATCTTCAATGGAATATTCTGGTTTCCAGTCTATTGTACGTTTTGCAAGCTGGATATTGGCATATGAACCACCTATATCGCCTTCACGACGTTTACCCATAACGGTATTTATTTTTTCCTGTGTAACATTTTCAAAGGCAATTATAAATTCCTTTACTGTTACATCAACACCTGAGCCTATATTTAAAGAAAGATAATTTTTATAATCTTTTCCGGCTCTTTCAAAAGCCTTATCAAAGTTAAGAACAGCCTTACAGTTAGCCATAGCCAAATCTCTTACGTGAATATAGTCTCTTATGCAAGTGCCGTCACGAGTGTCCCAATCATCGCCGGAAATAACAAACTGGCGTTCTTCATATTTAAGAATTTTCACAAGTTTTTCTAATATATTTGAACCGGCTTTATGAGGGAGTTCCTTTCTAGTCTGTGGGTCTGCACCAATAGGATTAAAATATCTCAATGTAATGCAACGCATACCATAGGCATTACAAAAGTCCTTTAAAATCATTTCTGTAATATACTTACTTCTGCCAAAAGGACTTCTAGGCTTTAACGGTGACCTTTCTGTAACAACATAGCCAGGTGCATCATCATATATTGAAGCCGTTGATGCATATATAATATTCTTAATACCTCTATTTTTTAATAAATGGAAAAGCTCCATAGATGTTACAACATTCTGATAATAAAAATCATATGGATGATTAACTGATTTTGCAACTGCAGAAACCATTGCATTGTGAATTACAAAATCTATATCCGGATGTTCATCTAAAATCTTTGAAATACTTTCCTTATCTGTAATATCAGCCTTATAAAAATGACAACCAGGCAAAGTATACTTGTCAGCATCATCTACATGGTCAATAACTACTGCCTCAATTCCACAATCCGATAAGGCATAACAAATATTGCGGCCTAAATACCCTATACCGCCAGTAACCAAAACTTTCATCCACAACACCTCTAATATTTTCAATGAATATATATTATATAGTAATCTATTTTGAGCTAAATATCAAGTACAAGTTCGACAAAAAAATCAATAAATTTACTTGACTTAATATCATTTTTTTGTTAATATATATTACAGAGTATGACTAGGGTCACACGAAGGGGTACACCACCACGGGTGTAGTTCTTTGTGTACCCTTTTTTTGTATCCGAAAGGAGGTTCTTTATGCTTAAAATAAACGGAAAAGACGAAAGTTCATACATTGGTAAAACTGTTTCTGAATATATTAAATCTGCTGATTACAAGCAGTCTGCCCTTGCTGTGGAATTAAATAATGAAATTCTTTCCAAGAAGGCTTATGACACAACAGTTTTAAAAGATAATGACGTTTTAGAAATAGTATGCTTTATGGGTGGGGGCTGATATGTTAATAAAGCTAAATGGTAAAAATTATAAAACTAATTCCCAGAATATTTCAGAGCTTGTTTCCGAAACAAAAAATGATAACTGTGTTGTTATTTTTGAAGGCTTTCAGACCAATGAAAATTTAGAGCTTTCAGAAAATTGTAACGTAAGTCTTATACAAAAAGGTGTACTTCCTCCCCTTAATGAATTAGAGGCTTTAATTTCAGCACGACATACCCCAAAGGTATATGATAGATTAAAAGAAAGTTCTGTTGCTGTTGCCGGTTTAGGTGGCTTAGGTTCTAACATTGTTATGGCACTTGCCAGAAGTGGCGTAGGTCATATCCATATTGTAGATTTTGATATTGTTGAGCCAAGTAATCTCAATAGACAAAACTACAGAATTAAGGATTTGGGCAAATACAAAACAGAGGCATTAAAGGAACAAGTTGAAGAAGTAAATCCTTTTGTAAAAATTACATATGAAAATACAAAAGTAACTGAAGATAATGCTGTTGAACTATTCAAGGACTATGATATTGTATGTGAAGCTTTTGATAAAGCCGAATACAAGGCTATGCTCATAAACACATTATTGACTGAAACAAAAAATGTAACTGTTGTTTCCGGCTCCGGTATGGCTGGATATGAAAGCAGTAATACAATAAAAACAAAGAAAATTAACAACCGATTTTATATTTGTGGCGACGGTGTAACACCTGCCGAAATTGGCAGAGGACTTATGGCTCCTCGTGTAGGCATATGTGCTATGCACCAAGCAAACACAATATTGAGATTGTTACTAGGTATAGATGAAGTATAAAGGAGACAAAAAAATGGAAAACGATAAGTTAATTATAGGTGGTCACGAATTTAACTCAAGATTTATATTAGGTTCAGGTAAATATTCCCTTGACTTAATTAAGGCAGCTGTTGAAAATGCCGGTGCTGAAATTATCACACTTGCTTTAAGACGTGCACAGGCTGGTAATGTAGATAATATTATGGACTTTATTCCAAAGAATGTTACACTTTTACCTAATACTTCCGGTGCAAGAAATGCTGACGAAGCCGTAAGAATTGCAAGACTTTCAAGAGAAGTTGGCTATGGTGATTTTGTAAAAATTGAAATTATGAGAGATAGCAAGTATCTTCTTCCAGACAACTATGAAACTGTAAAGGCAACTGAAATTCTTGCAAAAGAAGGTTTTGTAGTAATGCCTTATATGTATCCGGATATTAATACTGCCAGAGATTTAGTAAATGCCGGTGCTGCTGCTGTTATGCCTTTAGCTGCCCCTATTGGTTCAAACAAGGGTCTCTGCACAAAAGAATTTATACAGATTTTAATTGATGAAATTGAACTTCCTATTATTGTAGATGCTGGTATTGGTAAGCCATCTCAGGCTTGCGAGGCTATGGAAATGGGTGCTGCTGCCGTTATGGCAAACACAGCTATTGCAACTGCCGGTAATGTTCCAGCTATGGCTGAGGCTTTCAAAAAGGCTATTGAAGCTGGTAGAACAGCATACCTTGCTAAACTTGGTAGAGTAATCGAAAAAGGTGCTGTTGCATCATCACCATTAACAGGATTTTTACAGGACTAAGGAGGACATTTAACAATGAGCGAAGAAAGAATTGACCATATGAAATACCTTCCTCAAATGGAAAATATAGGTTCTGAAATTCAGGACAAGGTTATTTCAGAAATGGAAAACTATGACCCAAACAAGTATACAGCAAATGATGTACTTGAAGCTTTAAAGCACGACAATATTACTCCAGAAGATTTTAAGGCTCTCCTTTCCCCTGCTGCCCTCCCTCTTTTGGAACAGATTGCTCAAAAGGCACAGGTAGAAACCAGAAAGCATTTTGGTAATTCAATTTATATGTTTACACCTTTATATATTGCCAATTATTGCGATAACTACTGTATTTATTGTGGTTTCAACTGCCATAACAAGATACATAGAGCAAAGTTAAATATGGAAGAAGTAGAAAAAGAAATGCAGGTTATTGCTGAAACTGGTCTTGAAGAAATACTTATTCTTACTGGTGAAAGCGAAAAAATGTCTAGTGTGGAATACATTGGTGAAGCTTGTAAAATAGCTAAAAAGTATTTCAGAATGGTTGGTCTTGAAATTTATCCGGTAAACTCTGACCAGTATGCTTATCTCCACGAGTGTGGTGTAGATTATGTTACTGTTTTCCAGGAAACTTACAACTCTGACAAATATGAAACTCTCCACCTTGCTGGTAACAAGAGAATTTGGCCTTACAGATTTAACACTCAGGAAAGAGCATTAATGGGTGGTATGAGAGGTGTAGGCTTTGCTGCCTTACTTGGTCTTGATGACTTTAGAAAAGATGCTTTTGCCTGTGGTTATCACGCATATTTGTTACAGCGTAAATATCCAAAGGCTGAAATTGCTATGTCTTGCCCACGATTAAGACCTATTATAAACAATGATAAAATTAATCCTAAAGATGTACACGAACCTCAGCTTTTACAGGTAATCTGTGCTTACAGACTTCTTCTTCCTTTTGCTAGTATTACAATTTCTACTAGAGAATGTGAAAGATTTAGAAATAATGTAATCAAGATTGCTGCCACAAAGATTTCTGCTGGTGTAAATGTAGGTATCGGTGGTCATACTGGAGAAGAAAAAGGCGATGAACAGTTTGAAATTTCTGACGGCAGAAGTGTTGAGGAAGTTTACAATGCCATTAAGGAACAAGGTTTACAGCCTGTAATGAGTGATTACATTTATGTGTAAAATAGCCATAACTAATCGTAAATTATGTAACAACCTTTTAGAACAATTAGAAATACTAAACCATTCAGATTTTGATTATGTCATATTGAGGGAAAAAGAGTTAACTAATCAAGAATATTTCTCTCTTGCCGAAAAGGCAATAAAAATATGCAAAAAAACTTTAATTCTACATCATTTTACTGATGTGGCTATAGAACTTGGTTGCAAAAATATTCATCTCTCTATGACAGATTTGGAAAGAGATGCTGAAAAATTAAAACACTTTAATATTATAGGTGCTTCTACTCATAGCCTAGAAGATGCTAAAATAGCAGAAAAACTAGGTGCAACTTATATCACAGCAAGTCATATCTTTGCTACAGACTGCAAAAAGGGTTTAGAACCCAGAGGTTTGGATTTTCTAAAAAATATATGTGATAATGTAAATATACCTGTGTTCGCCTTAGGTGGTATAAATGAAGATAATTCTAAATATTGCTATGAAAATGGTGCAAAAGGCGTATGTATGATGTCACAGGCTATGAAATATAGATAATTTTTAAAATATTCAGAACAAATTAACGACCTTAATTTGTAGCTTGTAAACAAGCTATCGGATTTATCTTTCCGATTCACTGGTCAGAACATTTTGCTTTGCAAAATGTAGCTTGTAAACAAGCTATCGGATTCATCTTTCCGATTCACTACAAAAAAGGCGAGAGTTTTTACACCCTCGCCTTTGTTTATGATTAAATTCGCTTTAATAACGCCTCAAGTTCTTCTTTTGAAAATTCATAATCTTTATTACAGAAATGACAATGAAGACTTGTACTTCCCTCATTTTCTATAATATCCTGAATTTCATCTTTACCTATAGAAATGAGAGCTTTTTCAACTCTTTCTTTAGAGCAGTTACAGTAATATTCAACTGGAATTTTATCTAAAATATGTGGGTCAAAATCACCTACAAGTTCATTTAAAATATCTTCCTGTGTCATACCCTTATCAAGCATAGTTGTTAAAGGTTCAATTACCTTTAATTTTTCTTCAATAGCAGATATAATTTCTTCTGGAGCATCTGGCATCATCTGGATAATAAAACCACCAGACTGCTTTATAGAATAATCTCTATCTACAAGTACACCTAAGGCAACAGCTGAAGGAATCTGTTCTGACTTAGCAAAATAGTATGTTAAATCTTCTGCAATTTCGCCAGAAATAAGAGGTATTGTACCTACATAAGGTTCTTTCATACCAATATCCTTAATTACTGTAAGGTCGCCAAAGCCAAGAGCTTCCTGAACATCAAGCTTGCCATTTGGCTTTAAAGGTATATCAACAATAGGGTTGTAAACATAGCCCTTTACCTGTGATTTTGAATTTGAAGTTACTGTAAGACCCTTGCCCGGACCATCGCCCTTAATAGTAATTGTAACTAAATCATTGTCATTTTTAAGCATAGAACCCATAATAGCTACACCTGTTAATGCTCTACCTAAAGCAGCTGACATTACTGGTGAAGTCTTGTGAATTTCAAATGCTTTCTGTACTGTATCGTGAGTGTTTGCAACAAAAATTCTTACTGCTCCATCTCCTGCACTTGCTCTTAAAATATAATCCATTTCTATTCCTCCTATTTAACTTTTGCTACAAAGAAAACTTTTTGACTGTTTTCCTTTGGTTCTTCAAATGTCAATTCATCATAAACAGCCTCAAATTCAAGACCAGCCATACCCAAAAGTTCCTTTATTTCCTCTATAGTATAGCCTTTCTCATAGTGAAACTCCTCATATCTTTCATAAAGGCCGTCACTATTTTCTACGAAAAAGTTAGTATAAAATTCATTTATTCTTTCTTCTTCATCATAGTAATTTTCCCAAGTATATGCTGAATTTTCAGTAGTTTCACAAAAACTGTTGTCACTTAATATGTTTTGAAATTTGTAAATTGTATTTATATCAAACACAAATAAACCGTCTTTTTCAAGATAATCGTGTACCCTTTTAAACACCTCTAAAAGGTCAGCCTTTTCTGTAATATAATTTAAGCTGTCACAAAGGGAAACAATAGCATCTATCTTGCCAATAAGCTCAAACTCTCTCATATCCTGATTAAGATACAGTATATTTAAATCCTCCTCTATAGTCTTTTCAGAAGCTATAGCAAGCATTTGCTCTGACAAATCAATACCTATCATATCGTAACCCATTTTAGCAAGAGGTATTGTCATATTGCCAGTTCCACAACCCAAATCACATATTACACCTGTATTATGTGGCAAGTTATGTTTTTCAAAAATCTCCTGTAAATATTCTGTCCATTGGGCATAGGGTACATTGTCCATAAAACGGTCATATACCTGTGCAAAGCCCTCGTAAGCTGCCATATTCTTCACTCCTTAGTATTTAAAAAGCCATAACTTAATTACAGCCAACACCTCTCTGCAATAATCTACAGGCATAGATATATAAGGCGTAGGTGCATTGTATGTTGTTAAATTCATTCCGTTTAGCTTAGCCAAACCTCTTGACCTGTAGGCGTGGAAAGAGTTTGTTATAATACAAGCTGTATAATCATCATCAAACAAATTTTCCAATATCTCTTTAGAATTTGCAAAATTTTCATTTGTAGATGTAGATTTATCTTCCTTATAAACAATATCTTCCGGAACACCATTAGCAACCAAATATCTTTTCATTGCCTCAGCCTCTGTCATAGGCTCATTACTGCCCTGTCCTCCGGAAACAATTATTTTTGCCTTTGGATTTACGCTATGGTACTCTAAAGTTGTATCAAGTCTTGCCTTTAAAGAATTAGACACACCACTTTCATTAACCTTACAACCTAATACTATAACTGCATCCTCATCTCCCGTTGCTTTATCACAAGTACCGGCAACAGCTTTAAAGACCATAATAGCACCAAAGAATATGTATCCAAGAACCAATAAAAATTTAAAAAATCTAGTAGCCGGAACACTTTTCACTCTTGTCCAAAGCAAAAGCACAACTGCTAAAAACAGTATAACAAATGTACCTTGATTAAAAACAAATATAAATGCTAAGCCATATATAAACAACAATATTCCTATTATTGTAGTAACTATTTTCAATTTGTCTGCATTTTTCATTTTCAACCTCCGGACTATTTAACTACAAACCTGTATTAGTATACTGTAAAATCCTATTTAATTCAATGTTTTAATTGAATTTTATACCTTACAATTTTGTTAATATATACTTTTATACCATTATATTAACCAAAAATTAGGTGATAAATTTGTATAATAATTATCCCTACAAAAAATATGATAATGAAAAAAGTCTGTATTTTATTGGAAATTCGTGTCAAAACTATTCAATTTACACGAAATTTATTACTATGTGAAAATGTTATCAGATTTTTATTGATTTTTATTTTTCATTATGATACCATTATATTCGTGGATAAATTGGAGAACCAAATGGTTTAAGTCACTATTGTTTTTATTGGAGGTGTTCTTAAATGAATACAAGAATTGCAGCATTTTTTGACGCAACAAATATGCTTAGCGATGTAACTAGCGGAAGGTTTGTCTCTGTTTATTCCAAAATTAATAATAAATGGAAGGCCGTAGACAGATTTACTCTCAGCGAAGTTATTTTCTCATCTATTGACCAACCTGAGTTATATGCTAAGGAACTACTAAAGCAGTTAGGTAATATAGATGTTATTGTAGGTAAGTCTTTCAGTGATTTATTCTACAACGAATTTCTTAAAAATAACGTAGCCGTTGCTACAGCCCATAATTTTGGAAAGGGACTCTTAAAGAAGATTGAAAGCCAGTACATTTCCGGTAAAAAGGAAATTGAAGTTGATGGCGACTTTAAAGTTCCAGCAAACCCTACAGCCGTTGATAGTCAGGGTCAGTATTTTCTTGACCTTATCTCTTTACAGAAGGACTATCCTGGCGTAACAGCTAAAGAAGTATTAATGCCTTTTATTAGCAAAGATAGATTTTCTACTCTCAATATTAGAGCATCTAAGTCTATTCCTTGGCTTGATACTTTCCTTGAAACAAAGCATCTTGATAGTTTTGTTTCTAAAATTAACGGTAGATATATGATTACTGTCACAAGAAAACTTTGTGGCGATAACTAATATTCAGAACAAATTAACTGTGTTAATTTGTGGCTTGACAAGCAAGCCATCGGATTTATCTTTCCGATTCACTATTCAGAACAAATTAACTGTGTTAATTTGTGGCTTGACAAGCAAGCCATCGGATTTATCTTTCCGATTCACTATCAAAAAAAGTTTTACATCCCTACGGTGTAAAACTTTTTTTATTTTATGCATACCCTATTGTTTCGCCGTATTCTTTCCAGTGAGAGTTATCTTCTTCATTTGTATAGGCATATATTTTTCCAGACAATCCCATATCCCACCAAACAAAAAAAGTTGGCTTATATCCTTTAGCTATAAGCTGACTACTGATTTCTGAAAGTTTTAAAAACAATGGAAGGTCCCAATCGTCCCCGTCATCATATACATTTCTCCACTCTAAAACCCCATAAGGAACTATTACCTTTTCATTATTTTTATTATAAGCTATTACTGTAGTTCCTTCATCTGCTATTTCTAAATCATCACATATTTTCGTCGTATTTATAGACATATATTTAAATCCTTTCTATTATAATTAATAATTATTTTTGTTTAAGCATATTGTCATATTCTTTCCAATTTGGCATTACACTACAAACTGCCTTATGAAATTCTTTTGAATGGTTTGGGTGTATGTAATGAGTATATTCATGTATCAAAACATACAACAAACACTTTGTATTATACTCAAAAAGCCTTAAATTTAAAGTAATAGTGTTAGTTCTTCTATTGCAAGAACCCCATAGACTTTTCATAAGTCTGATTTTCATATTTGGAAAAGTTGTAAATTTCTTATATATTGGATATACCCTCTTTGAAATATCCTGTGCCAGCTTTTCCACTTGTTCTCTTTGCCATTTTAAATATAACTTTTCTACTTTTGCCTTGTCTTCTATATTTTTAACAAATACAGTTACAACAAAGTCAGTATATTCTACTCTTTCTCTACTATCCTCAATTATCTTAAGCTGACATGGATTGCCCCAAACCTTGCATTTTTCTCCGTCATTATATGAAAGAGGTTTATTTTGTTTTAATTGCATTTTTACTATAGCTTTCATTATAAATTCAGCCTTAGATTTCACAAATCTATCTATGTAATCCACAGAAACTCTGTTACTGGCTGACACATATACATTACCGTCAGCTTTTACTCTCATATTAATATTCTTTACTTTTTTTCGTGTCAAAATATATGTTATTTCAATATTTCCTGTTCTGATAGTTCTTTTTTCCATACTATTTCCTCTGTTGACAAAATTTATTTTACATTCTATAATCAAATACATTACAAAGGAGTAATTATTTATGATTAGAGATATGACCAAAGGCAATATATATAATCATATTGTCCAATTTTCAATTCCTATAATACTAGGTAATATTTTTCAGCTTACTTACAACGCTGTAGACTCAATTATAGTAGGTAAATTTGCCGGAACAAAAGCCTTAGCTGCCGTTGGTACATCTGACCCTATTGTAAATATGCTTATACTTGGTATAAGTGGTATTTGCATTGGTGCGTCTGTACTTATGAGCGAGTTTTTTGGTGCTAAAATATATGAAGACATCAAAAACGAATTTGCAACTACTATTTCTATTGGTATGGGTATTACTGCTATTATTGTAATTCTAGGTCTTTTGCTTTCAAATACCATTTTGAAACTAATACAGACCCCACCAGAAATAATGGCTGATGCCAACAGTTATTTAAAACTTGTCTTTATTGGTGCACCTTTTACCTGTCTTTACAATATTTATTCTGCTGGTTTGAGAAGTATAGGAGATTCCAAAACACCTATAAACTTTTTAGCCATTTCATCTGTTTTAAATGGCTGTCTTGATTACATATTCATAAGAATATTTAATATGAGTGTTATTGGTGCTGGTCTTGCAACTGTTATTGCCGAGGGTATTTCTGCAGTTCTGTGTATGGTATATGTATTCAGAAAAGTACCTATGCTCCATGTAGAACGAAAGCACTTTAAGTTTAACCGAAGATTAATAAACAGAACATTTAGCTTGGGTTCTATTACAGCACTCCAACAATGCTGTCAGCCTTTTGGTAAATTATTTATACAAAGTGCTGTAAACTACCATGGTGTTTCTGTAATTGCTGCCTTTAATGCTGCCAGTAAAATAGAAAACTTTGCCCTTATTCCGGAACAAAGTATTTCCCATTCTATGATGACATTTACAGCACAAAACAGAGGTGCAAAAGAGAAAAAGCGAGTTAAACTCGCCTTACCTAAAGGACTTGTAATAGAAATAATATACTGGATATTCATATGTACAGTAATTACATTATTTAAAACAAACCTTATGTCATTGTTTGGTTCTGAAAGTGACCACCAAATGATTACTGAAGGTGTTAAATACCTTTCTGTAATGGCATTCCTCTATTGTCTATCCGGTCTTACAAATGGACTTCAGGGCTATTTCAGGGGTTTAGGCAATATGTCTATTACATTTATTAGCACTTCTATGCAAATAACCATAAGAGTAATATTCACATTTATACTTTCTCCGTCAATGGGTATTGAAGGTATAGCTTTTGCTTCCGGTATCGGCTGGATTGCTATGTTAGTAGTAGAATACTCTTACTATTTCTGGTATAGAAAAAAGCATAAAGAGATGTTTCAGTAATTAAGCCATCGGATTTATCTTCCCGATTCATTTGTCAGAACAAATTAATTCCATTAATTTGTGGCTTGCAAGCAAGCCATCGGGTCAATCTTCCCGATTCATTATTAAAAGCCACTACAAAATATTGTAGTGGCTTTAATTTATTTAGTTATAATTCGGGATATAATAATTAAGAAACAAGCACCAACAACAGCAATAAAACAACCTTTAATACTAAAAGGCGAATGTGCAGTAAATCCAATAAGTGACCCTAACCAGCCACCTATTAAACTACCGGCAACACCAATTACAATGTTAGTTAAACAGCCTCTCTTACCATTATTCATTATTTTGTTGGCAAATCCACCGGCAAAAGCACCCAATATCATCCAACATATCAAATTCCACATATTATTTTATATAACCTGTCCCTTACCAATAACGATAGGTTCTTCCTCTGTACCTATAATTTCTTTGTTGTCACTAATAACAACTTCCTTATCAATAATTGCATTTTTGATTACGCAACCTTTACCGATATAAGAACTCTTCATAATTACAGAGTTTTCAACAGTTGCACCTTCGCCTACAAATACCTTTCTGAAAAGTACAGAATTCTTTACATTACCGTCAATAATAGAGCCTGTACCTACAAGAGTATTTGTAACTTCTGCTGTTGGGTTATACTTTGCTGGAGGGTCATCACTAGGTTTTGATGCAATAAATGGTTCCTGAGTAAGGATTTTACGAACATCTCTGTTTAAGAAGTCCATATTTGTTTCCATATAAGAATTTACAGAATTGAGAGTGTTCCAATAACCGTCAAATTCATAACCATAAATATCAATCTTGTCCTTATTTCTTAAGATAATATCCTTTACAAAGTCATAATATCCCTTTGGAATGGCATTTTCCAAAAGCTTAATAAGGAGAGTTCTCTTTATTACATAGATACCTAATGAAATATTAGAACTCTTAGCATCTATTGGCTTTTCTTCAAATGTTTCAAGTTTGTTGTTTTCGCCAAAAGTCATAACACCATAATCGTGTACATCCTTATTTGTGCGAGATACATTCTTATAAACTATTGTTAAGTCAGCAGCCTTATCAATGTGGTACTGTAATACTTCTGAATAATCCATCTTATAGATAGCTTCACCAGAACAAATTACAACATAAGGTTCGTGACTTCTCTTTAAATAGCTGATATTCTGATAAATTGAGTCAGCAATACCTCTAAACCAGAAATTATTGTCATTTGATAAGAAAGGTGTGAATATGTAAAGACCACCCTCTTTTCTATCTAATTCCCACCACTTTGCTGATGAAAGGTGGTCCTGAAGGCTACGAGAATTGAACTGTGTAATAACAGCAACCTTCTTAATACCGGAATTAGACATATTACTTAAAGAAAAATCTATTGCTCTGTAAGAACTAACAACCGGCATTGCTGCAATAGCTCTTACCTTACAGAGGTCCTTTAATCTTTCACTATTTCCACCTGCTAAAATAATACCTATGGCTCTCATTACATCGCCCCCTCAATAATAACTGACTGACCACTTGGAAGTTTAGATTCGCTATAATCTTCAGCAGTAGTCTTTCCATAAACAACACAATTCTTACCTATTTCAATATTGTCAGGGACAACAGTATCACTACCAATTACTGTAATACCTGTGTTGTAAATCTTAGGTTTCTGTTCATTAGGAATGTTATCCCAAAGACCCATCTTTACGTTATCACCAATAACTGTATTCTGGTCAACAATTACTCTGTCAAGAACAGCATTCTTACCAATTACACAGCCTTCCATAATAATTGAGTCTTTAACTACAGCACCTTCTTCAATAGTTACATTTTTACTTATTACACAATGTTCAATAGAACCATAAATCTGAGCACCTTCTGAAACTATAGAAGTCTTTATAGAAGCATTATCTCCTGTGTACTGTGGTGGCTGATAATCACTCTTAGTGTAAATCTTCCAGAAATCTTCGTAAAGATTAAATTCAGGTAAAGTCTTAATAAGTTCCATATTTGCAGCCCAGTAAGATTCAATAGTACCTACATCTTTCCAGTAGTCCTTAAATCTATAGGCATAAAGGCTCTGATTTTCTCCAAGCATCTTAGGAATAATATGCTTACCAAAGTCACTGTCCGGATGAATTTTTTCATCTTCAATAAGAGCCTTTCTTAAATTTGACCAAGTGAATATGTAAATACCCATACTAGCAAGGTTGCTCTTTGGATGTTCAGGCTTTTCTTCAAATTCATAAATCTTGTCATTTTCATCGGCATTCATAATACCAAAACGACTAGCATCTTCCATAGGTACTTCTAATACTGCAATAGTGGCATCAGCATTATTTTCCTTATGGTATTTAAGCATTGCTGCATAATCCATCTTGTAAATATGGTCACCTGAAAGTATAAGTACATATTCCGGATTACAAGAGTCAATATAGTCAATATTCTGATAAATAGCATTAGCTGTACCAGAATACCAAGAACCTATTTCGCCCTCTCTCATATGTGGTGCAAGTATTGAAACACCACCATTTACTCTATCTAAGTCCCAAGGCACACCAATACCAATATGTGCATTTAATGTCAATGGCTGATACTGTGTAAGTACACCAACTGTATCAACACCAGAGTTTACGCAATTACTCATTGGGAAGTCAATAATTCTATATTTACCTCCAAAAGCAACTGCCGGCTTAGCCTTGTCCATAGTAAGAATACCAAGTCTACTACCCTGACCACCTGCAAGAAGCATGGCCATCATCTCGTTTCTCTTCATAAATACATCCCTCCATTCAATATCCATAAGTCAATCATATCACAAGCAAAAGTAATATTCAACAAATAGAAATCGCATAATAAATGAAAAAATTACAAGCAATAAAAGTTACACCTTGTAATTACTTAATTACATTATAGCAAACCTATCTAAAAAAATCAACAAATTTTACAATCAAAAAAACTAATTTATGTAAAAAATAGCCAATGTATTTTTTCAGTAAATTTTATAAATTTTTATGGCTTTTTTTTGAAAAATGGTATACAATAAAAATAATTATTGTATGGAGGTCGTCTTTTATGAAATACGGTTTTATAAGAACTGCTGCTGCCACACCTGATATTAAGGTTTGCGATTGCGATTTTAATGCTGATAATATAATAAAAAATGTTAAAACAGCATATGAAAACAATACTGAAATAATAGTTTTCCCTGAGCTTGTAATTACTGGCTATACTTGTGGGGATTTATTTGGTCAAAGAACACTTATTTCTTCATCAATGAAAGCCTTAGATAAAATTAAATGCGAAACAAAAGATATAAATACACTGATTGTTTTAGGTATGCCTTATCAATACAAAGGTAAATTGTATAACTGTGGTGCTGTATTGTATAAAGGACACATTCTTGCTCTTATTTCAAAGAGTTTCTTACCTAACTATAATGAATTTTATGAAAAAAGATGGTTTGAAGAAGCCCTTGATGAAACAGTTTATGTAGATATTTTAGGGGATACTGTACCTTTCGGTACAAAAATTATTGTACAGGCTGAAAACATACCTGAATTTTCATTAGCTGTTGAAATTTGTGAAGATTTATGGAGTGTTATTCCTCCTTCTTCTAATCATAGTCTTGCAGGTGCAACTATTATTGCAAATCCATCAGCCGGAAATGAAATTACAGGAAAAGACAGCTACAGGCTTTCTCTTGTAAGCAGTCAATCTGCTAAAACTATTTCTTCATATATCTATACTTGTGCTGGATATGGAGAGTCCACAACTGACGTAGTTTTCTCCGGTCACAATATTATTTGTGAAAACGGTACTGTACTTGCAACTGCCAAGAGATTTGAAAATGGTATAGTATATGGGGATGTTGATGTATTTAAAATAGCCTCTGAAAGACAGAAAAATACCTCTTTCAGACTTAACACAACTGGTTATACTTATGTTAATTTTGAATTTGAAGAAAATAATGGGGAAGTTGATAGATTTTTCGACCCTCACCCATTTGTACCAAGTGATTTACAGGCTAGAGATAAGAGATGTGATGAAATACTTAACATTCAGGCTTTAGGCTTAAAAAAGAGAATAGAACACATTGGAACTAAAAATGTTGTTATTGGTATAAGTGGTGGTCTTGATTCTACACAAGCTCTTATTGTAGCAAACAAAGCCTTTGAACTTGCCGGTTTAGACAAAAAAGGCATAATATGTGTTACAATGCCTTGCTTTGGTACAACTGACAGAACTTACAACAATGCTGTAGAGCTTACAAAGGCATTAGGTGCTACTTTAATAGAAGTTAATATCAAAAAGGCTGTAAAACAGCATTTCTCTGATATTGGTCACGATGAAAATGTAAAGGATTTGACATACGAAAACTCACAAGCCAGAGAAAGAACTCAAATTCTTATGGATATGGCATCAAAGTATAGAGGTTTTGTAGTTGGTACTGGAGATTTAAGTGAATTAGCCTTAGGTTGGGCTACCTA